>JBILMN010000091.1:0-11703 GCA_044375465.1 Oligoflexales bacterium
CACCACATTCTCAACGGCGTCGACTCCGACACGGTTTATCATCAAGCGTACGGGGTCAAATAGTTTTAATATCTAGGCCAATGATAACAATGATAACGACTGGCATGATCTTGATCTTGATGTCAGTGGAGATGGGTCATTCAAGTTCACGATCGAAGGTGCATTTGGCTGCCAATCAAAATCGTATATCATCGCTAATTGAATTTGGTATCGCAGCTCTCAAAAAATATTTTAAAGAGCTGTGGGGTTGGCTCAAATACATAAGTTTCGGGATGTTTTGGCGAGAGCCAAACCGCAAAAAAATCTGTCGACTCAAAAACTCAGCGCAAGAACACGGAAGAGGTATGACGCTGCTTGAGGTTTTTCAAACGAACGATTGTGAATCTCAACGGCTTTAGATAATTTTTTGTCGGCTTCATTTCCAAGAGCAATTCCTCCAGTAGCGGCCAAGACCCCCACCCCTACAGTGCCATAGTTAACCTTCCTACCCGCCAATGCGATACCAAGATTGTATCCAAGCAAGGCGCCACCAGCTGCCCCAAGCGACACACCCGTAATCATGTACATGGAGTGAAATCTAACGACATCGCGGGTCGCTGACGAATCACTAAAATGGTCGGCCATTGTTTGGGCATTGAGCCACTCCCCGTTTTGCTTGTAAACTTTCCCGACATCAGTTTTTTCGACAACCACGGGCGATGTGGGATCAAAATCCTTGAGTTTTTGTATTTTTATCGTGCACGCTTGGAAAATCGCAGCGAGCCATAATAATCCAACGATTCGACGCATCGTAACGCTCCGTAAAATTTTTAAATGGGGGCGAGATGTAACACAAATGGTGTGGAGTAGAAATAGAAATTCTTACAACAGACAAATCCCATGGGTTATGATCTCGTGCCGTAGCGGAATGACGGCCTTACGTCCATAGAAATCCGCGAACCCAGACGCCACTGCGGAAATACGCGTGTCAATGCGCGCGCCAATCGTATTGACGAGCACATTCTCGTTGAACTGATCCTTACCGAAGTCTCGAGAAATCACATTAATTTTTTTGGCGTAGGAGATTTTTTCAAGAGGATAACGCGTGGATCAATTGAATTCATTGATCTTCGTCAAAATTTTTGAGCAGGTAGCGCGATTTTTAATCGCACATTTTTCCGCTAAATAGACAAGTTATTCAGAACTCATGGGCAAAAGTGGCACAGATAAAAGAGGCTACCATCCGAAATAATGGTTTTTTTATTGAGTCGAAACAACGAAAAAAATGGGCTGTAGAATACTGCGTCATTTCATCGGACGATGTGTCGGAGATCGTCCGATGAATCATCTCCTGCGTTTAAGCATTCGCCAGGCTTCCTTAGGGGTTTTTTTGATGCGGGCAAGGCCGGCACTGCCAAACAACGCGATGACCAGTGATCCGTCAATCGCGATACGAATGGCTGCGTCACATTTATTCTGAAAGACACTCTGGGGTATTCCGAGCATGCCGACAGGGGACCAGGAGGCAAGAGATTCGGCATAAAGCCCATGGATCGTCCACACAATAATTGATCCAGCGATCAAGAGCCCCAAAGAGGTGAGCACTTGTCGCCAATCCACGTGAACGCTGTCTTTTGACATGCCGAAAATCAGGAGTAATGCATTCATCGTGAGCGTGATCGATGCGGTGAGTGCAAGTCCTTCGTGGCCGATCTGTTTGACCAGTAGCGAGTTGGCAAAGTAATTGCCAGCAATACTGAGCAGGCTCACCATCATCGGAAATCGCGTTCGGCCGGTTGCGTAATAGTAGCTATTCAGCACTTTGAGAAGTCCATAGCCTAGCAGTCCATAGCTATAGGCTTGGATGGCCATGGCCGTCATGGCCGTGTCTTTAGGTGTAAATCGCCCAGCTTCGTAGAGTAATCTTGTGATATCTGTGGCACTGATGATCATTACCAACGTACAGGGAATCATCAACCATGCCACTAGATCCATGGCGTTGATGATCTCGCGGCTTGATTTGCGGTCCACCTTGCCGTGTGCCTCTGTAATGGATTTCGTCAAAGCGGGTAAAACCGCTGCGCCGACAGCGACACCAAACATCCCAATCGGCAGTTGTACAAGCCGGAATGCAAAATAAAGCCAAGCGACAGCGCCGGTACCAATACTAGTGGCAAAATTGGTATTGATGATCACATTGACCTGGCCTGCACTGGCGGCAATGACCATCGGAGCCATGAGGATGAGAACTCGTTTAATTTCTGGTGACCAGGGAAATGTTCGCGGCCAAAACGTCTTGCCGGCAAGAAGTGGTTTCCAAATACCCCAGGCCTGGATGCCGGACTGTGCTGCGCCGCCGAGAAGTGTGCCAATGGCGAGTCCGAGAATTCCAGCATTGCCAAAACTTGCCGCCATCGTCGGTGGTAGAATGGACTCTGCCATCGGAGCAAACCACAACGCACCCGCAATGCTCAGAAGATTAAAAAGTAGTGGAGATACTCCTGCCAGAAAAAAACCGCCACGTTGATAAAGCGCACCCTGGACGATGGCGCCTATGGCGGCAAAACCGATGAATGGAAACATCACTTGAGTGAGAGCGACGGTGACTTTGGTGAATTGTGCCTCTCTGCTTGTGGCGTCGAACATGGTCATGAGACCTACGAGGTCGTCGGCGAAGATCATACCGAGGGCACAGATCGCAACACTAACCATAACCACAAACTGCAGCGTTTGAATCAAAAGCTTTGAAGCCGTCTCCTCATCCTCAACACAAAGACTGGCGTAAACTTTTGTGAAGCTTGATCCCAGTGCACCCTCGGCCAGAAGTTCACGTAGCAAATTGGGAATCCTGAATGCCACAACGAAGGCATCCATAAACAGACTGGCGCCAAATACAGCGCCGACGACAGACTCACGCGCAACACCACTGAGTCGACTCAGTAGAGTGCCTAACGCAAAGATAAAACTGGATTTTGCAACTGACATGCTCAGATTGTAACCGGCAACGAATCTTCGGTCAAAAGTGCCGCGTGGCTCCAAAGCGAAACTGGCGCATGGTGAGGTCGTACGTTTTGGCTCCGCGAGATTCATCAAGATCAGCGGCCGGTAGGCCATAGGCGCGGTAGCCGTCCGTATCCTGCATGGTGACCGTGGTTGTCTCTTGGGAGACTCCTGCCTGAAACGAAATCACCGGTTCTGGTGACCATTGAATACCCGATGAAAATTCTGAAACACTCACTTTTGTATCTGCCAGCGTTCCTGATTTTTTGTTCCCGGAAGCTTGACTGATACCAAACGTTGCTAATGGTGCATATCCTGCATGGATATCAAAAATGGTTGTTGCGGATATCTTATAAGATAATCCCCCCTTAAAAAGTATGGCATCGACGTAGTGTCCAGAGTCTACGTTGCGGTACATGGACCTTCGCGCTTCGATGCCAGGGATCAGATTTAATGGGGTCAATCCTGACGGGAAATCAGCCGATGCTTGAACAAACATACGGACGTATGAGGACGGAGTGGGAATACCACCGCCTGGTGGGGATGCGGCACGCAGTCCGCCCAAGTCAAGTGAGTAAGGGATCCGGCCGGTGCGGTCTTTTCGTGATAATTGAATGCCAATGATCAGACCTTGATTGTTGAGGAGATCTTCGGTGGCCTGAGATCCGTCAACGCGCACATTGGTGTCGCGACTCATCGGCATTTCAAGAACCGGATACTGGGCCAAGCCCAGTTCAAAATCCAAGGCAGCATGGACGCGCATCGGTGGATCGCGTTCAATGCTCAGGCGCTGCGGTGGGGGAGGGTAAAGACGCGTTGACTCATTTTGTGCCCCAAGGGCGACTGGCGCCCAAAATACTGCAAAAATGATAAACCCCGTCAACCTCACAACCGTGATGCTCCATTGCAAAATTCTTGAAGTCCGAAAACTCAGCGTAAGGGGATTCATATTATATTAAAATAATAAAATCAATTAATATGAGTGTGGGTTTATTTTTATTATTAATTATGGAAATTATTGAATTTTTTAAAAAACGCCCCTTGAATCTTGATTTCGAGCAGAAAGCCGCGGTTATTTGATTTTTGATACTGTAGGGCTCAGACCCGCCCTTGCCATCAATTTGTAGCATAGTTCTTTGGCCTCAGCAGCGTTTGCCAGAGAAAATGCGAGAGCATATACGGTCGCTGCGATGGCCATAACAGCTAGGCCATTTTGAGGGATCACGGCAAAGTGAATTAAAGGGGCGATCGTAAGACCCATGATGATGGCTGGTATTGAGGGCCGAGCCATTTCTTTGACAAGGGTTTTGATGGAAAGTTTCCAGGTTTGGATGGCTGCGGTCAAAATGATTACGGCCGCAGTCCATTTGCCGATGACTGCAGCGAGAGCGACTCCTTCGTTGCCCCAGCTTGTTAGCAATCGGGTAGCGGTAACGAATCCTAAAACGGACCCGCAGCCAAGTCCGATGACGAGAGGACGCCATTGGTGACGCAGAGCTAGTAGCTGAAAGCCAAAAATAAGAATGATCGCATAAGCGATTGCTCCAAATGTCAGTATGGAGAGGCTATGGGCTCCACTCGTGAAATTGTCGCCAAACACAATGCGAAGAATTTCGGTGTCGATCATCCAAATGCCCACAGCAATGGGGGCACATAGGGAAATAACCCAAAACAGGGATGCGCGGAGGTGTCGATAAATGCCCTCGAGATCTTGGTGTGCGAGCATTTCAGAATAGAACACTGTCGTGACGCTTGCGATGATCGGAGTCAGGCTGGTCACGAGTTTACTGGCGGCAGAATAAATCCCCGTGGCGTCTAAGCCCAGCTCACGTTCCACGAGGTAGAGGTCAAATCGTTCCAGTATGACGATCATCAGGACAGCAAGGGCAAAAGGCGATGCCAGCCGAATGGCTTTCCAGGATTTTTTGAAGCTGGGTTTGGAGAATCCGACCTCTTTGGCAGCGATGAAACATGATGTGATTGAGATCACGGCATTGACGGCGCAGCTCATCATGACAAATGTCACGGCATCGTCTGGGCCATGAATCATCCACGCAATGATTGCCACTGAAACGAGTTTTGCTGCGATGGATACAGCACTCAATATGGCCATTTTCTGGCGTGCCAAAAGTAACCAGGTTGAATCCAGTGCGGTACTGATTAAAATAAATCCCGACGCGTATATGGCGCTTTTGTAGGGGCTATAAACGGAACCGTCACTCACAATAAACACTAAAGCAGCAGCAGCAACTAAGGCCAAGAACAGACGCGACGATACGACGTCCGTTGCCACCTGCCGCCTGTGATCGGCGGAGGCTGCATCGCGAAGCATGACCGGAGCGACTTGCATAAATCCAAAAGTGGTAAAAATAACGCCCCAATCCACAAGCCATAACGAGAACTGTGCAGTACCGAAGGCTTTGGTGCCCAGTCGGAGGGCGACCATGTGCAAGGTGACGAGTGGCACAATTTTGTTAGCAATCTCGCTTAGAAACGCCATGAACAACGTAATCGCGATGCGTTTTTTGTTCATGGCGTTCGGTCCTTGGATCCGTCAGGATTTTTAGGCAGAGGGCTGTGCCTTTTTGGAGGCCTTGCTTTTTTTGGCGGATGGCGCCTTTTTGATTTTGGTTTTAGTCGCTGCCATTTTCGCCGCGACCAATGGTAGCGCGAGTTCTAGCGTGAGTATTTCGGGATCGAGATCCTTAGGTACTGAGGCGCTGATGGTTCCGCATTTGACATAGGGCCCAAACTTACCTTCGTAGATGCCCATATCCTTGCCGCTCTCAGGGTGCTTACCCAGTTCTTTGAGTAGCTTCGCGCCAAAGCGACCTTTCTTTTCTTCTTTCAGGAGTTCAATGGCACGCTGAAGCCCGATGGTGTACTTGTCATCGGCCTTCTTGAGCGAACGCATGTTGGATCCAGACTTGACGTAGGGTCCAAATCGGCCGTCGTACACGGTGATCATCTCGCCGGTGTCAGGAAACTTGCCAAGATCACGCGGAAGGCTCAAGTAACGGAGTGCTTGCTCCAGGGTTAATGTCTTCAGATCCTGGTCTCGCGGGATGGAGGCTCGACGGGGTTTTTCCTTGGAGTCTTCTTTTTGTTGACCCACCTGGACATAAGCTCCAAATCGGCCGGTCATCACGTAGATATCTTCTCCTGTCTCAGGATACTTGCCGATACTCTCAGGGCCTTTGGCCTTGGTCTCAATGATTTGCCTTGATTCTTCCAAGGTTAGATCCGCTGGCGCAATACCCTCCGGGATGGAAGCAAACACGCCTTCTTCGTCTTTGACATCAGTTTGGGATAAGTAGGGCCCAAATCTGCCGATGCGGATCTCAAGTTCTTTACCAAGCTGAGGTAGATTGATGGAGCGACTTTCCTTTGGATCAATCTGTTTGATTTTGTTTTCAACCAACTGCTTGAGCCCTTTTGGGCCGAACCAGAATTTGCCGAGGTAGTCCAGATGATCCAGTTGCCCGTCGGCGATGTGATCAAGATCCTCTTCCATCTTGGAGGTGAAATCAAGATTTACAAAATTATCAAAGTGTCGCTCAAGCAATTGAACAACGGCAAATCCTGTAAAACTCGGGACGATGGCGTTGTTGACTTTAGAGACGTATTTTTTGTCAAATAAGGTCGAGATGACGCTCGCATAGGTCGATGGGCGTCCAATCCCGGCTTTTTCCATGGCCTGAACAATGGATGCCTCATTAAAGCGTGCCGGTGGCTTCGTCTCGTGAGCCTCTGGCTTGAGGTTCTTGAGACTGAGTTTGTCTCCGGTTTTCATTGGTGGCAGCAGCGTGTCGCTACCCCAAGACGCGTCCCCGGACTCAAGCTCATCGTCATAGGCTTTCATAAAACCAGGGAAGACAATTTTTGTGCCCGTTGCATTGAATACGGTGTCAGCGGCGCTGATGCGCACAGACATGGAGCTTTTCTTGGCGTCCGTCATTTGGCAAGCCAAGGTTCGTTGCCAAATCAATGTGTAGAGATCGAGTTCGCGACCTGAAAGTCCGGTCTTCTCAGGAGGCGTGAATGTCCCGGCCGGACGAATCGCTTCGTGGGCCTCTTGAGCGCCTTTCGACTTGGCGGAATACTGACGAGGTTCGCTGGGAAGATATTCGGCCCCATACGTGCTCTTGATGATGTCGCGCGTTCCCGTGATGGCTTCCTGGGAAAGAGAGGGCGAATCCGTTCTCATGTAAGTAATGAAACCCTGCTCATAAAGACTTTGGGCCACACGCATGACATCTCTAGCGGAAAGTCCTAGCTTGCGGTTACCCGCCTGTTGAAGGGTTGATGTGATAAATGGCGGTTGAGGTTTTGAGGTGCTTTGCTTCTCTTCGACGCTCTGCACCTGCCAGGATGCGGATTTTAATGTCTCGGCCAGTTTTTGAGCCTGTGCCTCGCCAAGAACGATCATATCCTTGTCAGCGTTGAGGGTGCCCGTTGTCTCGTTAAAGTCTTTGCCTTGAGCGATCCGTTGATCGGCGATGGTGATCAACTTGGCATCAAACGATTTACCATCGAAACCAAGCGCGGCCACAATGTCGAAATAATGAGCTTTTTTAAATGACATCCGCTCGCGTTCACGTTGAACCATGATGCGCAGTGCCGCGGATTGAACCCGTCCCGCTGAGAGGCCGTAGGTCACTTTTTTCCATAGGACCGGAGACAAAGTATATCCAACGATGCGGTCAAGAATCCTTCGGGCCTCCTGAGCCTTGACCAGTTTACTATCGACTTCACGGGTGGCTTTGAGAGCCTTCTCTATCGCGGGCTTGGTGATCTCATGAAAAACCATGCGTTTGACCGGACATTTTGGCTTCAGAAGCTCCAGCAAATGCCAGCTAATGCTCTCCCCTTCGCGGTCCTCGTCAGTCGCTAAGTACAATTCGTCGGCGTCTTTGAGGCGCTCTTTCAGTGATGAGATGATCTTCGTCTTGTCCTTGGGGACAATATAGAGTGGCTCAAAGTTATTCTCGCAATTGATCCCGGTCTCTTTAGCCCAGGGTTCTTTCTTATATTTGGCGGGAATATCGGCGGCTGACTGTGGCAGATCGCGGATGTGGCCCATACTGGCTTCGACCGTAAAATTTTTGGGAAGGAACTTGCGGATGGTTTTTGCCTTGGTTGGAGACTCAACAATCACCAGATAATGTTTTTCCACTCAATTCTCCTAATAAGGTGCAACCGGGGCGAATGGCCCCTACTGTGCATATTGTAAAGAGGATATTCCACAAAAAAAACCACCCCCGTTGATTCGGTGGTGGTTTTTTTGTTGGTTGTGACTGCAAAAAATCAGGCTTTGACGCCAGCTTTCTCGTACTTGCGCTTGAACTTCTCGATGCGTCCTGCGGTGTCAACGACCTTGTGTTTGCCGGTAAAGAAGGGGTGAGACGCACTTGTGGTCTCAACGGTAATCATCGGATATTCTTTGCCGTCTTCCCACTTTGTTGTTTCGTTGGTGTTCACAGTGGAACGGGTTAGGAAGGCCCAGCCGTTTGATGCATCTTTAATCACAACAGGGCGGTAATTGGGGTGAATGTCTTTTTTCATAGTCGTCTCTCCATATGCTCTCATGTCTGATGGGCCGTAAAGGTGCGGCTCCTTATTGAGAATAGGGCCGCAACTTAGTTAAATGACGCCCCTAAATCAAGGATTATTATAGGTGAGCCGGCCAAAAGGCAGCCGCCAAGGGCGCGGGGGGTTTACATCACAGCAGGTGTCGGTTATCATTTTGGGAAGGCAATAACCCGCAATTACAATGTTTTTTCTTGTTTCCCGCGCCCATCAGGGGTGAGATGGAGTCAACACCGTGAACACCAAGAAATGCCCACGTTGTGAACATCAGGCTATTCTAAGGCCTCGTAACTTCAGCGATCAGGCGGTCGCTTCCCTCGTCTCCTGGGGTGATATGGACAAGAAAATTGTGGGTCACCCGATCTGTGACGACTGCCACGAAGAGCTTCGCGACGCCCTGATCGATCATCAGCGGGTACAGGCTGAAAAAGAAGTTGAAAAAAGCCGCATGAAGAATCGTCGCGCCGGTTAATGTCATGGCGACCCCCGCAGGA
Organism: Oligoflexales bacterium; assembly: GCA_044375465.1. Classification (GTDB taxonomy): domain Bacteria; phylum Bdellovibrionota_B; class Oligoflexia; order Oligoflexales; family RGVZ01; genus CAMDKS01. The sequence goes on from JBILMN010000091.1 coordinate 9,063, forward strand.
TCCAAAAACTCAAGCAACCATACTCGAATCGACAGCTTATCCGTCTACCATCCGTTTGCACTAAATTTTTGATCGGTTAAAAGCAACATCGCCGTGTGTTTTGCATGGAGAATCCTGATCGCTTTTTGTGCAGTATTAAAATCTCCTGCATACGACGCGCCGGCATCATGAACGAAATCACCATCGCGGCTGCCCGCAACCTATCGACAAAAAAGATTTTCCCCTAAACACACCCAAATCATAAGTCCGTCATTTGGGCGCTGTAATGGTTAGGGAGTAAACAGACTTATCCTGAGTCGGTTTTAGTGACGCTAATTTTGCGTCAAATTTCAGTTTCTGAATATACTCAGGAATGCCTTCGACAGGCTTAAGAACGCCTTTCTCAAGCGGTAATTTGTCGCCGTCAAATTTTGCAAATACATAAAAATGACCTCGCCCAAAATTACACCCAACCTCTTTTGCAGTTTCGTTTACGGAGATTTGTCCCTTGCATGGCTCAGCTACTATGATTTTGATATCACGCATCAGCATCACAACGCCTGAATGAGTCGCGAAAGCAGCCGGGAAAATCGGCTTGGCTGGACCTTTGTCTTTCAAAGGATCAGGCGACGGGTAATGAACCGCAACTTGTGAAAGTTGGAGTGAAGTCTGGCCTGAGCTGGAGCTGCTTTCCAGGGTGCCTTTGCCTGTTTTATCTGTAGATTTGCAACCGATCAAACAAGCCAGCAAAAAACTATAGCCGCCCAATTTAGAAAATTTTGTCATCGCTCAACCTCCTTCATAAAGTTACAGGATCATTTATCGGTAGTAAATGATCAGCATTCTACCTGGAGCGCCCTCTTGGAATGTGAACAACGTCATCTGCGACCGCGCAGGTGACGAATTGTCAAAAATAAGGCGGGACGGTGGGATCTTTTGCGATGAGGGTCATCGCATGGAATCCGTTTGGTATGAGGTTTGCTCCCATCATCTTCGGTAGCAGGTATTTCGAGAATCGGGAGGGCGCTTATGGCATCCAGTGCTGTGCCAAAATCGGTCTTTGGCTCTGTAAACCTTCAACTATATGGTCATAGTCGTGTTTTAGCGCTGCCGCGTCACACATTTCGTCTGGCCGTTCCCCAGCTAAATTCTGATTGGGGTACCGGTGCTTGCGCACGCAGTTTGCGTGAAATCGCACAGAAGAGACTGCGACGATCAATTCAAGAGAGGGCTGCCGGTGAGGATCTGCCGGAGCTCGTCGCGTATGAAAGAAGAGGTGTCGCATGCAACATGAAGTGATCGGGGCTTATGTGAAGGGAGCGTGCAGTCCGGAGGATATCGCCTTAAAGAGCTTTTTCCTCGGGCCTCAGTCTGAAAATGCCATTTGGCTGCAGTCTGCGGTTCACGATCTACTTGTTCATTGGTTTGAGTGGCGTCAGGGGCGGTTTGTCGAAGATGGTCGTGCGATCTCCTCCAAAGATCAGGCGACACCGGAATTCAGGGCCTGTCGTCAACGAATGACGGAAGCTTTGGCGCAATTGAGCAAGCGATTTGAAGCTGAGGTCCCAAAATATTCTCCACGTTATGTTGGTCACATGTTTTCGGAAATCGCAATGCCGGCCATGTTGGGGCACCTTTTGGCGTTGCTCCATAATCCAAATCTTGTGTCGGGTGAATCAGCACGCGTGGGGGTTCAAATTGAGCGTGAAGCGATTGCAGCTTTGATCGCGATGATTGGTTACCCGCAGGAAGTCTCCACGGGCCATTTCACGTCTGGTGGATCTGTGGCCAATTTCGAGGCGGTGACCCGGGCGCGGGCGAGGGTGGCACTTTGGATGGCAGTGGGGTGTGCGCTGGGGGATGTCGAAGGCACAGAGCCCGATCCCTGCGCTGATGCTGTGATGGGGTGGGCTCGCTTTGATCAGATGCTGCAGCGTTTAAAATCCAAAGATAGCCAGTGGCCATCGCGTCTCAATAGCTGGCACTTTGAATTGATTGGTTTTCACAAGTTTGCCTCTCGATGTTTGGAAACATTCGGCATGAATATTGAGCATCCAGTGATGTTGGTGCCAGCCCACCGGCATTATTGTTGGCAAAAAGCCGCCGCTCTATTTGGATTTGGTGATGAAACCATGAAAATCGTGCATCTTGATGAGCAAGGACGCCTCGATGTTGCGCACTTGCGTCAGCGATTGTTGAGCGCTCGACAGTCTCACCATCCTGTCATGATGGTGGTTTCAGTGGCTGGAACTACGGAGATGGGGGCTATGGATCCGGTCGCGGACGTTAGCGCAACATGTAAGTCTATCGGTGTCATCTGGCATCATCTTGATGCGGCCTATGGTGGATTTTTTGCCTCGCTTCGTGATGTGGAAGCGGCTGAAAATTCACATGGCATGTCCGATGATTTTTTGGGCGGCGTACGCAGCTTTTGTCTTGCGGATTCAATCACCATCGATCCCCATAAATTAGGCTACGTTCCCTATGCGGCCGGCGTGTTTTTATTACGTGATGGTCGTGACTACGATTTACATTCGATTGACGCTCCATACATACAATATGACGCAGCGGATCGTGGGCCTGTCACCATTGAGGGTAGCCGGCCTGCGACGGGGGCTGCCGCCACATGGATGCTTGCCAAAACCATGCCGCTCAATGCCGG
>JBILMN010000092.1:0-11694 GCA_044375465.1 Oligoflexales bacterium
GACGGACGGAATAGCCAGGGCTCCGACTATTTTGCCGATATTACAGAGGGCGGCACCGATATAAACCTCATCACGAATCACAGATGCGCCCCACTTCGAAGCAATAATCTCGGCAAGCTCCGCCGTAATAAATGATTCCTTCCAGAATCGGTCGGCATCAAAAACACGAGACGAGACCACAAATGACTTCAGAGAAATTGTCATTACGAGATCGCTGAAGGCGCTCTTGCCCACATACATAATCGCATGTTCAATGGAGTCGATCTTTGCCCTATCGCCTGGGTCACGCGACGATTTGATGTTGTTGGCAGTTTCAAGAAGCCCTGCCGCAAGAATAGGATCTCGACGCACTTTCTTGGCAAGGGTCGGGATGTCAACTTCAGGAGATTGAAGGCTTTCTTGGATCTCCATGATGGTCATAGAGACGTGAGGTAACTGCTGTAGGCTCCCAAGTTGATTAAATACGCCGGCGGCGGCTTGACTCATGGTTTTTCCGGGATTGTACCAATCAAACTTGCCTTTTTTGATCATCAATGTGCTGCCGCAGTTGCAGTTAAACCAAAGATTTTTTTGATCGCAAACGCGCCAGCGGGTCGTATTCGCAAGAAAATCACTTTCTGATGCAAAAACCCGTTTGCAGGTTTCGCATTGCTTTGTGACAAATGGACTTGCTGCAGAAGTCACAGCCCTCTTTACCCCTCAACAGACGAGCTAAAACATATCCCTTCATTTGGGCTCAATAACGATCCCGAATGGTGGGACGTTATCGGTTGATTGATCTGTTACTCAACCATCGGGAAAACGGCCTAACGCGTATCTCGCAGTTCTTTACGGAGAATTTTGCCAATATTTGATTTTGGTAAAACATCCCGAAACTCATATTGGCGCGGGCATTTGTAGCCGGTGAGACGCTCTTTGCAGTATGCGCGCAGCTCATCTTTATCGAGGGACTTATCTTTAGCCACGACAACCGCTTTTACCGCCTCGCCACTGGATTTGTCTGGTATGCCGATAACAGCCACTTCGAGCACCTTAGGATGGCTTGCGATGACGTCTTCAATTTCGTTTGGGTAGACATTAAACCCGCTGACTAAAATCATGTCCTTCTTGCGATCAACAATGAAGAAAAAACCATTCTCATCCATGCGAGCCATGTCCCCAGTCCAAAGCCAACCATCACGCAATACTCTCCGCGAGTCATCGTCTTTCAGCCAGTAGCCCTGCATCACCTGTGGGCCTTTAATGACAAGCTCGCCCACCTCGCCAGGGTGGCAGTCTCGACCTTCCTCATTGACGATGCGCGCAAATGTTGAGGGCAGCGGAATGCCGATGGAGCCAACGGGATTTCCCGTACCCAATGGATTAACATGTGTGACGGGTGACGCCTCTGTCAGGCCAAACCCTTCGGTGATGGGGGTTCCTGTAATGCTTTGGAAGTGACGATTGACGGATTCTTGCAAAGCCATCCCACCAGCAATGGCAACTTTAAGATTCTTTGGGGAAAGTTGCCGGAACGCTTTACTGTTATTGAGTGCGTTGAAGAGGGTGTTGACTCCGGTCATCACGGTAATTTTGAAGGTCTTGAACATCTGAACGGTGTTTTCGATGGGCATCGGATTGGGCACAAGAATCATGTGCTGGCCGTCTGCCAAAAAAGTCAGAAAATTAACGGTCAATGCAAAGATGTGATAGAGCGGCAGTGCCGTTAGCACCGTCTCCTCGCCTCTTTGCAAGGCCGCAGTTGTGACGGCCTGAATTTGCAGCATGTTTGCCAAAATATTGCGGTGGGAGAGCATGGCGCCTTTTGAAACGCCCGTGGTTCCGCCGGTATATTGAAGAATGGCCGTATCATCAAGTGTGATGTTGACAGGTCGAATCGATATCCCTCGTCCGACGCGCAGTGCCTTACGAAAAGACCAGGACTTCAGAGTGTTCTTTGGGACAAGCTTCTTAAATTTCAGGGCTTGCTTAACGAGGGCACTCTTCCAGATGGGCAATTGATCGGCAACCGAGGTGATCACCACGTGCTCAATCGACGTCTTGGCAAGGATTTCTTCAAGCTTGTTGGCAAACATATCGACAATAACGATGGCCCGGACGCCGCTATCATTAAATTGATGGAGCATTTCTCGCGGTGTGTAGAGGGGATTCGTATTGACGCAGATGACGCCGATCCTTAGGGCCGCAAGTTCAGCAATTAGAAATTGCAAGATGTTCGGCAGCATGATCGCCATGCGGTCACCTTTTTGAAGACCGAGATGCTCCTGCAAAAAAGCGGCAAAACGGTCAACCGACATTTGAAGTTCGCCGTACGTGATTGTCGTGCCCATGCACGTTGCCGCAGGTTGGCGGTGATATTTGGAGAACGCGCGGCCGAGGAGGTCCGAGATGTTCGTTAGATGTCCGAAATCAATATCAGGTGGTACGGTGGCCGGATAATGGCGAAGCCATGGTCTATTCATAGATTTTCCTGCAGCGAAAGTGGAGTTTCTAGCTTACAATATGTTGGCAGAGAATTCAGCAGGAGGTCCGACGATGTCTGGGAAATTAATGAAACCACATCGGTTTATTTCGATGCTTTTCGGGAGTCTTTGGTTGGTCGCGGCATACACTGCGACCCTGAGTCCTTGGCCAGTGCTGGCGGCCGAGTCTTTGAGCACCGAAGAGTTGCGTGAACTACAAAGCAAACTAGGCAAACGTCAGGAGCTTCGACTTGATTTTGTACAGATTCGCACGAGCGCGCTGAGGCCCAAAAAACCTGCGACCTCGAATGGCTTTGCTGTGTTTCAAAAGCCAGCTAAATTTCGCTGGGAGACCCAAAAGCCGCAACCTGATGTATTGCTATTTGATGGTGAGACGCTCTTAAATCTAAAACCAGGCCAAAATACCGCAACTCGATTTAAGGCTGATGGTGATCGCGCCCGTGAGATCAAAGAGGTGATCGACTTTGTTTTGGATTTTGATGCGCTTTTAAAGCGCTATCAATTGTTGGAATCATCAAAGAACGGCGAAACCATTGGACTGAGGCTTAAACCCAAAGCAGACAGCGCCGTCTCCCTGCTCAATATCGAAGTGGACGCCAAGCAATCGATGGTGAAGTCCGTGATGATGACATTTCAAAATAACAATAAGTCGGAATTCCAATTCACAAACCCCTCAATTCAGAAGGTAGATTCTTCCGTTTTCAAGGCTCCAGAGGGGGTAAAGATCGTTGATGGTCTATGATCTAAACGCGCTAATCCGTCCAAAAGATGGACAACAATCGTCGTAAGTTTCAAAAATAACAAAAATATTAAAGTGTAAAGTTTTTGAGCAGGCCTGCCGACAACTCAACAGTGTGTCACGGTTTGTGACATGCCTCGAGAAACTCAAAGCGCACCGATGATCGTGCACAGGGGTCAGAAGTCATGGCAGAGCAACATGTACGCTGGGAAGAATTTGACAAAATTCATGTGATTCGAAAACTGCGGGAAATTGTCGGCAAATGGTGGAAAATCCAACTGAACTTCACAGATCAAAAGGGTCTGTTACGGGGCGTACCTGATGGAAAATTCTTTAATCCCTTAAATCAAGTCTGCAAAGCTATTACCAGTGACACCAAGGGCTTTGAGGGCTGCCGTGGGACGGCGAGGACCACCACGGCCTCGATGACTAATTCAAAGGGTGTCAAAGTCTCAACCTGCCATGCCGGTTTTTCTACCGTCTCTGTACCTATCAAAGTCAATGGCCAGTTTGTTGGTACGGTCTTCGGTGATGGATTTGTTCTTGAGGAATCTGCGGCGACCCAAAAAATTGCGATCAAGCAGTACCTTGAGCGCGCGTTCCCGGAAAAAGTATCCGAGTCCGCGTCGTGGCTACAAGATCTCCCCGTGCTTTCGGGCAAAGATCTGGACTATCTGACAGAGTTGGTCAATCTTGTGGTCGAAGAGATTGTCATGACACATAAGACCATCAACGACCAGGAGGATACGGTCAATGAGCTGAGAAGTCAGCTAAACAATCGGTATGGCTTCCACAACATGATCGGAAAATCAGCACCCATGCAAAATCTCTACCGGCTGCTTGAGCGTGTTTCTTCCAGCGACGCGACCGTGCTGGTTCAGGGTGAAAATGGAACCGGTAAAGAATTGATCGCAAAAGCCATCCATTTCAACAGTCCCCGTAAGAAAAACCGGTTCATCCCCGTAAACTGCGGCGCATTTAATGAAAACCTTCTGGAAAGCGAGCTGTTTGGTCACGTCAAAGGCTCCTTCACAGGCGCGGTGAAAGACAAAAAAGGCCTTTTTGAGGAGGCTGATGGTGGGACACTGTTTATGGATGAGCTTGGTGAGACAAGCATGGCCATGCAGGTGAAGCTATTGCGTGTTTTGCAAGACGGAACGTTTAGTCCGGTTGGCAGTAGCCAGGTCCGGAAATCCAACGTGCGAGTCGTTGCCGCCACAAATCGCGATCTCGCCAAGATGGTTAAAGACGGCACCTTCCGTGAAGATCTTTTTTATCGACTCAATGTGATCAATGTGACAGTGCCTCCACTGCGCGAACGCAAAGACGACATAAAACTTCTAGCCGATCATTTTTTGGCAGCTTACGGCAAGCATGTCAATAAGCCGGCAAAGACGATTGCTACCGATTGCATGGAAGTGTTCATGAACTACGACTGGCCCGGCAATGTCCGTGAACTTGAAAATGAGATTGAGCGTCTTTGTGTTCTTGCTGGTGATGATAAGGAGGTCGTTGCTGAGTTTTTATCACCACGCATTACCAACCTGGTCAAAGCTGGTGGCGGCGGTGGAACGGTGAAATTCGCAGGAAGCCTTAAAGGCACCATGGAGGAGGTTGAAAAGCAGATGATCTCGGAGGGATTGGTCAAACATCGTTATAATCGATCACGTCTGGCAAAAGAGCTTGGTATGAGTCGTGCGAGCCTGATCTCTAAAATATCAAAATACGGCCTCGATGAGAAAACTGGCTCATAAAGGCATCAAGAACGGCCAATGTATCAGGCGTTGAGGCGACGGCCCATGAGGTTTTGACGAGGTGACAGTTTGTACTCTCGGCTGGATGGGACTGTGGTATTGACATTTTTACGGCACCCACATAAACCTGAGAGCCCATGGCAAATGGTCTTGACATACATTTAGTTAACGGACTCTCCGGTGATCCGGCAGTGTGTGTGACGTTCACGCAAGCTGGCGAATCTTTGCTGTTTGATGCCGGTAGCCTTGAGTCGATGTCGAATCGAGAGATCTTAAAAATTCGCGTCGTCGCGGTCTCCCATACTCATGTTGATCATTTTATAGGTTTTGACCGGCTTATCCGCGTCAACGTTCCACACTTTCGAATGGTTGAGGTCATTGGACCAAGCGACATCACAAAACAGGTCCAGGCGAAACTTAGGGCTTACACCTGGAACCTGCTCGAACCAGACCAAATCACATTTATAGTGCACGAGGTGGATCACGCCGGCCATGTGACCTCTTCCAAGCTTTCCAACAACAGCCATTTTTCGATTGAGCCGGTTCAAACCACCCAAGGAAACGACGGGGTAGCGAAAATTCCCTTGATGGCTCGAGGACACTATGATTTGAGGGCCACAGTTGTTGATCATGGAACAGATGTTTTAGCCTTCGAACTGCGACTACCCGATAGCCTAAACGTCAGTAAGGAAGCATTGGCACAGTCCGGGCTTCCTGCAGGCCCTTGGATCGCCGAATTGCAAAAAATGGCAAGCTCCGGCGCACTCATGGGCAGCATGATCATCGCTGACAAAAAAGTGGACGTTGGCTCACTGGCTACGAAAATTCTTCGACCACGAAGTGGCACGTCCTTGGTCTATGTCACCGACATGCAATTTAATGCGCATAACCTTGCCGCCATCAAGAAGCTAGCCGGTCCAAACGTTGACTGCCTCATTTGCGAGACAAATTACCGCGTCGAAGATCGCGCCAAAGCTCTGGCAAAGAGTCATCTGACCACGCGGCAAGCCGCGCTTATTGGAGCTTCTATAGGCGCTAAAGAATTGCAAATTTTTCATGTGTCAAACATCTATGCTGGAGACATTGAGACCAGCCAAAGAGAATGCGATGAGTTTTTTTTGGAGGCAAAAGCCCTCGGTGGTGAAGGGCTCATAAAGGCGTGCCACCTTGAATTTCCACGTTCATAACTTCCCCTTTGTCTAACGGGGGGTTGCGTCGATTGGTAACTTGCTAAAACACCCCCGTCGCCTTAATACCATGAGAATTTGACCGAACCGTGGAGCTGTGGCAGGAAGTCGCAATCGGTACCGTATCTCGTCGGGAGTTTCTTCAACATGAGTCAAAAGATCGAAAGTTTGGAGCGGGCTATTTTGGAGTTGGGTTCTGAAGTTTTTCGTGTCAAGCATCGAATGGACGAGGTTGACAAGGCAAATCATAGCTACCGCCAAATTTTCGTAAGCCTTAAACGTCTTCTTGACGAAAAAGGCATTGTTTCCGCCGAGGACTTTGAGGAAATCGTCGCTCTTGACACGATTTTAAACCTTCAGCAGTCAAGTCATGGCTCAGATCTTTTGGGCGTTCTCAGTGATGATCTGAAGAAGGTCGTCAACTAGCTGGCTTCGTGTGCTGCGACTTGGTGGCGCAGCTCCGTCGACTTTGTGGTGCGGGCGTTTGCCCCCATTTAACGGTAAAGCTCGGGCCGGCGGTTTTCTAGGGCTGGCAGCTGACCACGGCAAGCCGCGAGGCGAGTTTTTTGCATGGTCGCGCTGGCCACTCCCGGCAGATGCCCGGTGTCTGCAATAGTGGTCCCCCAAGGGTCAACAATCATTCCATGACCAAATGATTGCTTGCCCGGGCTGTGCACTCCCACTTGATTGGGAGCCACCACATAACACAGCTGCTCAACAGCCCTCGCCCGCAAAAGAAGTTCCCAGTGATAGGCACCAGTTTGAAACGTAAATGCCGCTGGAATCACCAGACAGTCCAGTGGGCCATCTTTTGCCAATCGCTCAAAAACACCAGGAAACCGCAGGTCATAGCATGTCGCAAGCCCCACGTGCCAACCATCAAGGCGCAATGAGACAAGATTGGACCCAGCAAGATAGCCGTCACTTTCGCAATAGAGGGATTGGCCTGCAGAATCCTTAAGATTAAACAAATGGGTTTTGCGGTATTTTGCAAGGAGCTCTCCCTGACGGCCAAAAACAAACTGCGTATTGTAAACTTTCCCACCAGTGGATCCTTCGGGACGTTCTGCAACGCTACCTGCAAACAATACCAATCGATGCTCACGAGCAAACTCTGAAAGCCGTTCGTTTAGCGGACCATCTGCGAATTCTGCGTTTTGCCAGAGCTCTGAATAGGGACCATGAAAGGCAAACATTTCAGGAAGCACAACCCATTGGGCACCATCACTTGCTGCCGAGCGGGCCGCTTCCATGGCGGAGGAAATGTTTTTAGCCTTGTCTCCTGTGGCCGTCGTGCTGAGAATCGCAACGCGAAGAGAGTCTTTTTTAGCATGATGATGTTCGATCATATTTATGTCCATAATCTCACAGCTCCGGCAGCAAGATGTGCGTGTCAACATTCAAGAGAGTCGTCATCAAGGCGACTCTTGTCCACATGCCGTTTCGCTCCTGACGCCAATATTTGGCCCTGGGATCGTTATCGATTGCAGGATCAAGTTCGTCGCGTCGAGGAAGAGGATGCATGATGACGGTGTCCTTCTTAAGGAGAGACAGATGCTCGCCTTTTAGACGAAAGGCTGACGTGTCAACTCGTGCCGATTCACCTGACGTCAGATCATATTCGTCTTGAACTCTGGTCATATAGACGGCATCACTCATGGTGATGGCATCAATAAAAGATTCTGACTCGGTAAAGCGCGTGCCCTTGCTACGAAGGTAGTTCCTTAGATCCTCTTCAATGCGGTACTCTCCTGGCGAAGCGAAAACGATGCTTGTTCCCGGATAAAGCGTGAGCAGCTTGGCGAGACTGCGAACCGTGCGTCCTCGTTTCAAATCACCTACCATGCAAATGGTTTTACCTTCGATGCCCCCGGAGGCTTTAAAACTCCGCTCGAGGGTGTAGATGTCAAGGAGGGCCTGAGTGGGGTGTTCGTCAGGACCGCTACCGGCATTGATCACGGGAACCGGACGATCGGAAGCATCAAGCAATGCCGCAACCCGGTCACAGAGGCCACGGACGGGAGAGCGCATAATGATGATGTCCACATAGGAGCTAAATGTACGTAGGGAGTCTTCCATGGATTCACCCTTGCGTTCGGAGCTCGTGGCGGCATCGCGAATTTCAGAGTTGCGCAGGCCAAGAATATGACAAGCACTTTGAAACGATAAAAATGTTCGTGTTGAGGGTTGCGTGAAGTACAGCATCGCCCGACGGTGTGAAAGGAGACTTTGCAGGTATAAAAGCCCCTCTTTGCTTTTGTCAAACTGCCGAATTTTGTTTGTCAGACGGTACATGCGGTCAAGAAACGGACGATCAAATTGTGACGCGCTCAGAATGTGCCGAATTTGTGACATGGAGACCCCTAAAAATAAAATCGCCGTCGGAATTTGTAATGCACACCAGCGGTCAGCGCTACTATAAATATCGGACGCTAGCGGGTCCGTGACCGCTTGCAACCTGACCGATATCACGGGGTGATAGCCCCATCTCAGCGGCGCTCACCATGAATGAGGCCGCATCGTCTTGCGCCACAATGGCAATCATGCCACAGCCAAGATTAAACACTGGTTCCACATCGGTGATGGCTGCCTTATGGTTGGCGATAAATGCGGCCATCCAATCGGGCGTGGGGATTTGCTGTGGATAGATCTCGGCAACGGTATCGTGAGGCAGCGCCCGAGGAAGATTGCCAGAAATTCCGCCTCCTGTGATGTGGGCCAAGGCACGTAGTGAATACGGCCACTTAGCTAGTAAGTCAGGAATCTCATGGTAGAGTTTTGTCGGAGTCATGAGCGCATCATAAAGCTTTTCTCGACGATCATCTGTATGGTCATTCGTATGCTCATCTGTATGCTCCTGCTTGAGGGATGATGTCTTTAACCACTGCCGTATCAAAGAATAACCATTTGAATGAAATCCGCTTGATGTGAAGGCAATAAGTCGATCGCCAACCCGCACGCGTTCAGGCCCTAGACGACGAGCCTCGTCAACAACGCCGACGACAAATCCAGCAAGGTCAAAATGGTTTTTGGCATAAAGGCCAGGCATCTCCGCCGTTTCACCGCCAAGAAGCGCCATGCCGCAGGTGTTGCATGACGCCTTGATCGATGAAAGGATCTCTTTAAATTGCTCTTGATTCAGAGCTCCTGTGGCGTAGTAATCCAAAAAAAATAGTGGGACTGCGCCCACCGTGTAGAGATCGTTGACACACATGGCAACCAGGTCTTGCCCGAGGTGAGCCGTCCTGCGAGATTCCAAGCCTAAGAGCAATTTTGTGCCAACACCGTCTGTTGCAGCGACGAGTGTTGGTGACTCAAACTGAGAGAGTTTGAGCGAAAATAGACCCGCAAATCCACCAATACCGTCTCGCACAGAACCTAAACCACGAGGGTGATGAAATGTCTTCTTTTCCGACTGCAGCCAAGCCACCACCGCATCACCAGCCTCCGTATCAACTCCTGCGTCCTTGTAGAGGTCTTTGCTATTGAGATCATTCATGTCTGTATTCTCCCGGTTGTGGCCCCCGCATATGGCCCTCAAGCGCCAGCACTGCCTGATAGCTTATACCTGAGCCAACGTCTTCTCTCAACAGACCGGGGCGACCGCTGACCTTGGGAAATCAAAGTTGAAGGGCCTATGGGTAATTTTTGCCTATCCTGCAATATGACAAGTAAATCCATAGATATTAGTGAGTTGGGTTGCAGGATTCAAAGAACTGAAAAATCGGTCGAACACTTTACGCAAAGTGTAAATCTTCGGTGAAGTTAGGACGTGTCTGTTGGGTCAAGTATGTCTTGTCAAGTAGGTCTTGGGGGTGAATGTTATGCCACAAAGTCTGTTTTCGATGCTGACCTTGGCGTTGGTGTTATCTGTTAAGAGTCCCATGGTTATGGCCACAGAGTCGGTCTACAGGGTTGTCGGTTATGTGGGTACTGGTGACGGCGTAAACCATGTGATGATTGACGCCGGTCGAGATGACGGGGTGGTGTCTGGAGAGATCTTCCGCGTGATCAGGCCTCCTCGTGGTGGCCTCCTAACACCGATTGAGACTGGCCTCATCAAAATCACGGCGGTTCATGCGACAGAAAGCTTGGCAGAAATTGTCGTTCAATCGACACCAGAAAGTTTGGCTGTTTTGACACCGTTTCAAGACATCATGGCTGGTGATCTTCTAAAGCCCCAGCGAATTACGATCGCAAAAGCAAAAATTCTGACGCCAGAAATTGTTTTGCGCTATAGCGCCATTTTTGATGATCCCAAGGGTCAGCCATCAAACTATGAGCTCACTCTCGCCGGTCGCAGAGCTCTTCGTGATGTGGCAGAACAGATTTCTTGGGCGCGAGCAGGGATGTTGGTGATCGAAGGTCATACGGATCAAAAAGGATCGTCGGAACAAAATCAAATTGAAAGCTATCAAAGAGCACTCACCATCAGACAGATGATGATCGATGACCTCGGATTTGATGAGAACAGAATTACAGCCATTGGACTTGGTGAGAGTGAGCCCATCAGTGATGTGATCCTTCCCGGCAATGCCGACCGGTCTAGACGTATTGTATTTAAAGTGGTACCTATGCCCGGCAGGAACTAAATGTCGGGAGTGTGCGTTGCCAGAATTACCTGAAGTGGAATCATTGGTTCGCGGTGCCAGGGGTGACCTCATCGGTCGCCGCTTTGTGTCGGTCGATTTTCATCGCCCTGATATTAGAGAGCCGATTCCGATTGAACAGGTCAAAGAAATTTTGGTTGATCAAACAGTTGAAGCGGTCACCCGTCGCGGCAAGTATATGCTCGTTCACACGCATCTTGGCATCGTGGGCATCCACCTTGGGATGAGTGGTCGATTCACCTCCTGCGAAGCCAACGCCCCGCTGGTGAAACACACTCACGCCGTCTTTACATTACCACAAGGTATGCAGTACCGATTTGTGGATCCACGTCGGTTTGGCCGCATCTTTGCTTTGAATTCTCATGAACTCGCAACGCATCCATTTTTCGCTGACCTTGGAGTCGAGCCACTGGATCATGGTTTGCCGCTGGGACAACATCTCTTCACTTTATCGCGCAGGAAATCACAATCTGTAAAACAATTTTTGATGGATGGTTCTATTGTTGTCGGTGTTGGAAACATCTACGCCAGTGAGAGTTTATGGCGCGCAAAAATTCATCCCGAACAAAAAGCATCGCGTGTGACGAGACAGCAGTATGAGGTTTTATCTCGTCAAATCGTTGACGTCTTGACGGAAGCCATTAAGGCCGGTGGCACGAGCTTTCGAGATTACCGCGATAAAGACGGTAACCCGGGCTATTTCCAACAAAACTTGGCAGTTTATGGCCGTGAATCAAAACCCTGTGCTCGGTGCGAAGCCCTGATTAGACGCGTGGTTCAAGGTGGCAGGTCGACATTTTTTTGCCCTGTTTGCCAATCGGCAAAAAATGCCGCAAGAGGTAATAAAATTCGACAGACCCCAAGCCATTAAAAATAATTCTAATAAAAAGTTTAAAAAAAAACTAAATTATAAAATCGTAG
>JBILMN010000257.1:0-3543 GCA_044375465.1 Oligoflexales bacterium
TTGCCAAAAATCATGGCTCAACCCTTTACGAATTTTTCATCCGTCTGGTATGTGCGTGGCAGTCCGCGCGCTTCACGAATCAAGAACGCCTGTTGATTGCGCAGATAGCGCACGACGTTTTGATTGGTTGGATTCATGCGCAGCTTATCAATCTCATTTTGGATATCGTTGATGCGCTCAATGTCGTTTGTTTTTTGATAGATCTGATCAAGGATGCCATTGAATTGATTTTTTTCGTCCTCAGTCAGTCCTGTGGTGTTCAGGTAACGGTGGTACTTACTGACTGCCATAGGCTCCGTATCGACGACCACGGTGCCGTCAGGCCGCTTTTCAGTGACAATGCCAGGCTCTGTGTAATTGCCCGAGCGGGGAACAATATCGCCAATGTTGACACTTTTCACCGGACCCATAAAACCTCCCTTGTAGACTGGTTATTGCGACTCATGTGTATGAAAAAAACTCGATTCCCTCGCAGGCGAAACGTTGGCACTGATTGTTAGCGGATCTTGAACTCTTCGGTGGTAAAAAATCTCGGCTTCACTCCTTTGACATTCATGAGATGGCGGACCTCACCGTCAAGGTACTGGATCATCTTGAAATTCCGTGGATCTGCCTTGAGCTCTTCAATTTTGTCACGCAGCAGTTCGACCCGCTGCTCGTTATTTTCATTTTCAAAGACCTCATCCATGATCTTTTGAAATTGATCGCGTGCTTCTGGTGCCATGCCATTGATCAGCCCATGACGAGTATTGACCTGGAAAGCGCTAAAGTCGCGGTCATACTTCACCGTCCCTTTTGCGGCATCCTGACCGACGACCGTCGCCGGAGAAGCGTTCTGGGTGAACAAAGTGTCGCCAACTTTAAACGCCATGGGATCCCCTTCCCGAACTGCTCGCATTGACATCAACGATGCCTGACTATCCCAAGTCTAACAGACTTGAAAATTGGAGGCAACATACTGAAATCATGTGTTTTTTGCCTAGTCTTGCTAGGCAAAAACAGCCTACTGGGATGGACTTCCTTAAAATCTGAGGAGACCGACGGAATGGTTTGTTGTGACTGTGATGATGACTGTGATGATGACTGTGATGATGACTGTGATGATGACTGTGATGATGACTGTGATGATGACTGTGATGATGACTGTGATGATGACTGTGATTATGACGGTATCGCCAGCAAACGCTCATCGGTCACAAAGCCCTTGATGGTCCACCGGCTGATGACGCCTTGGAGTGTTTGGGCCGTGGCGCGGGATGCGGCGATATTGATGTAATTGCGGGTCGTACCCAAGGGGCGACCGAGGTCGTCCATGTCTTTTTCCCAGAGAACATCCACTGTCTTGCCGATGAATTGCGACAGGTACTGTTTGCGCAAGATTTTGGACTGCTCGCGGAGCTCCAGGGATCTGGCTTTGATCGTCTCTGGGTCGCAATGGCCAGTCATTTTGTCAGCTGCGGTGTTGGGCCGGCGCGAGTAGGGGAAGACATGGAGATAGTGCAGACCGGCTCTGTCAATAAAGGCTTTGGTTGCCGCAAATTGCTCAGGAGTTTCGCCCGGAAATCCCGGAATCACATCAGCTCCAAGGCAAACTTCGGGGAAGTAGGCCCGTGCCATATCACAAGATTCCAGGTAACGAGCGGTGTCGTATTTTCTGCGCATGCGCTTGAGCACGTCGTCGTGACCAGCCTGCAAAGGGAGGTGAAAATGGTCACAGAAGCGGTCTCGATGTTCAGCCAAGACTTTGATCAGATCCTCGCTCAATTCTGCAGGTTCAAGGGAAGAAATCCGCACCCGCTCAAGTCCATTGATGTCAAACATACGTTTCATGAACTCGACAAATGGATCAGCGCCCTGCGCCAATGGAGGGGCGCCGTGATCCTGGCCGTAATCACCAATATGAATACCCGTCAAGACGATCTCTTTTGTGCCTAAGCCAACCAAGCGTCTGATCTCGTTTAAAGCATCGTCTGCCGGCACACTGCGGCTGGCTCCGCGTGCGTAGGGGATCAGGCAGTATGCGCAAAAGCCGTTACAGCCATCCTGGATTTTAATGAAGGCTCTGGTCTGTGTGCTGTCAGCTTGATCAAAGAGCGTTAGCGATGATTTGAAATGTGATTGCTTATTTTCTGAAACGGCCTTGAGGCCCTGTGGCATTTTGAGGACCACGCGGCCTTCGCGCCGGGCGCGAAGCTGCTCTTGCACAAAACTCACGAGCTGATCTTTGGCTTCATTGGGGACAACGACGTCAATCTCATCCATCGCCATGAGTCGCTGGGAGTCCGTCTGAGCGTAACATCCTGTCATCACGATGAGCCCATCACCGGACTCGCGGCGAAAACGTCGGGCCAGGTAGCGGGCTTCTTTGTCAGCATTCTGGGTGACGCTGCAGGTGTTTACAACGCTGATGGAGGCCTTCGCTGGATCGTCAACCAATTCATAGCCAATGGCTTTGAATTGGTTTTCGATGGCGTGGCCGTCAAAGGTATTGACCTTGCAGCCGAGGGTTTTGACGTAGATGGTTTCCATGGACCTGTTTGACTCGAGGGAATAGGGTGCTTCCAAGATAGGCGGTTTATAAAGAAATTTTAATAGAATGCCAATAAAAAACGTCCCATGATGTTGGCCTTCTCCTAAATCAATCCTCGACAGATGTCTTGTGTCGTCATAAGGTGTCAGGCTCCGGGGTTTGCAGCAATATCTTCCTGAAATATCAGGTTGAATTTATGTCTGGGAGAGTCTTCATGGGCGCATTGACGGACGGGCAGAAGGCGAAGTTTAAGGACCTCCTTTGGTCGGTACAAAATCGACTGTTAACTGCCTTTGAGGTCATTGACGGCGCGGCGAAAGCCGAGCGCAAGTCCTGGGACCGCGGCGAAGGACTGGGTGGCGGGACCATGGGGGTCATCCGTGGAGCGGTGGTTGAAAAAGCCGGGTGCAATGTATCAGCAGTTTCAGGGGCCGAATATCCAGCCATCGAGGGCGAGCACAAAGGCAAACCTTTCTGGGCGGCAGGCGTCTCGACGATCACGCATATGTTGAATCCCATGGGGCCTATTGCCCACATGAATGTTCGCTGTCTTGAAGTTGGGGACATGTTTTGGGTTGGCGGCGGTGCGGATCTGACACCTTTTAAGGAATTTCCAGAAGATACACAGGCTTTTCATCGGGCTCTCGAGAATGCCTGCGAGGGTGAAACCCACGGTACTTATGCCAAGTACAAGGCTTGGTGTGACGAGTATTTTTACATCCCGCACCGCAAATCCATTCGTGGAGTTGGCGGCATATTTTTTGATTATCTCAAAGGAGATTTTGATGCTCTTGTGAACTTTCTCGCCAAGGTGACCGACGCATACTGTGAGGTCTATCCGGAGATTTTGCAGCGACGCAAAGATCTTCCGTTTACGGCAGAGGAGAAAGAGGCGCAACTCTATTGGCGCGGACGTTACGCGGAATTTAATTTGGCGTGGGACCGTGGTACACGGTTTGGTTTGATGACCGGGGGCAACACGGAAGCGATTTTTGTGTCGCTGCCACCAGTGG
>JBILMN010000093.1:0-11599 GCA_044375465.1 Oligoflexales bacterium
TCTTTGCCATCCGTTGATGCCGCGCGCAGGTGAATGAAAATCAAGAGTCGCTGCAGGGCGGCGTGTCTCAGGATTCATACGCGGATACACACTAAATTCCAGAACAGGATTTTCCTGGATGATTGTCAGACCGTCAAATTGGATCTCTGTTGTGATTTTGCAACGCGACGTCCACTTGGTACCTTTGATAGACGCATCACAAGTTCTCGAGCCTTGGGGAGATCTGATGCTGATCAAGCCTTGTGTTGTACTTATTTTTTGGAGACATAAGTAGGTTCTTTCTTGGCCTTCCGGGCCAGAGGGAAACCAATCACAAAGTTCATCGGCCTCCGCGACAGCTAATGAACTCACTAATAAACTGACTAATAAACTTGAAGCTAAAGACAAAGAAGTGAAAGTTTTCATGGTAAAGATATCTCCTACGTTTTTGGGACAGACCGCCCATTGGTCGTGTGCCTAACATAGTGCTCTGCGGAAGAAACCAGCATAAATACAATTTAATTCATCGTTTTAAGCGGAGTTATTCGCTCATCATTCGCTTCAAGCGCGATTCTGTCTGTCAGTGACTGACAAGGTTGTTTTTATTGGGTTGGAGGGGACGCCGGTGCGCGGTTTTTTTGGTGATTTTTCTGGCGGACATCGAACACGGTGACCTCTAGATGCCTGTAATTAAAGGGATAAAATAGCATTTTGGTGTTATTCTCTCCCTTTGGGATGATGACCTTTCGGCAAGGTGGGGCCCACTTGGGACCACTATTAGATGGAGTGGTCATGTTGTTTGTTCTTTCCACTGATATCTCCTGACCCATCGTGGAATTTTCCACTATTTTTTTATTTCTCCAACTTAATTTGTTGGCGATGGGTCCGATGTACTCTTTATGAACGATCACAACCCAAATCCACTGACCCTTCAATTCCCGCCTGAAACGGAGACTTTATTTCGTACTCAGCAATATGTTATCACTCGTCGGGTTTTAAAGGTCTCGTGGCCCGCAGTCATGATTGGCGTGAGCGTCGCACAATATGTTATTCAGCCGCTGGTAGACCCGAACTGTTTTGATTCATTCGGACGACTTTGTGTGAATTTGCTCGTTACGGCCTTCACATTTGCCATTCCCGCGTTCTACGTTTTCGCTCCGCGGCAGGCTTTCCTAATGGGTAACTTCCTGGCTTTGGTTGTAAGCTTGTGCTACTTCGCTTTACTGTTAACGTTTTTTGAGACTCTGCCAGATGAGCGACACCGGCATGCGTTCGGGCTTTTATCCTTTGCGCTGGTCGTTCATGGGGCGCTTCCGTACGATTGGCGTTTAAAAATGTTGATTAACTGTTTGTTTCCGTTTGCGCTGTATGTCCTAGAGGCACGAAAAGCGATCATCGGACCGGCGGCGCAGCTTCAGGTGTCGGCGCATCTGTTGCTGACAGGTGGGTTCATGTCGTTTGTGGGATACTTGATCGAGAAGCTTTTTCGTCAACAATGGATTTTGCAGGCAAAACTTCAAGACGCTCGTATCCGGTCTGATGCGATTTTGACAAATGCTCTGCCAACTCGCATTGCGGAACGCCTTAAACAGAATCCTTCATCGATCGTCGAAAACTACACTGGTGTATCAGTGATTTTTGCAGACATCGTCGGGTTCACGAAGCTTTCTGAATCAATTTCAGCAAACGAAGTTGTAAAAATTTTGAATGATATCTTTTCGCGTTTTGACTTGGTAGCCTCTAACTTGGGTGTGGAGAAAATCAAGACCATTGGCGATGCCTATATGGCTGTGGCAGGGATTCCCGACGCGCGTCCCGATCATGGCATTGTCGCTGCGGAATTAGCTCTTGATTTGCGCGAGGCGTTCCATCGGTATTGTTTGATGAGCGGTTTGCAACAGCAAATCCGCATTGGAATCGCCAGCGGACCCGTCGTCGCCGGCATCATCGGGCGAAGCAGGTACCTCTATGATCTGTGGGGTGATACTGTCAATGTGGCCAGCCGTATGGAGTCTAGCGGCGTTCCAGGTGAGATCCAAATCGCGCAGTCGACGCGTGTGTTACTGGGCGAGGCTTACGAATTGGAGGAGCGTGGATTAATCGAAATTAAGGGTAAGGGTAAAATGCCAGTCTGGATCTTAAAACGGCCCAAATTATTCGCGGCAAACGGTCGGTAAAAATTTTTAGGCGCTTTAGACGGTAGATCGGGGGGAATCGTCATCATTGGTGATTTTCGTTAGATTTTTGTTTTTGTCATTTTCTTTTCGGAGGTCTCAGCGCATCCCACTTGCGTCGGGGGTGATCCCGGCTTTCAGGGGGAGCTCAAAATAGGTCGCCATCAAGATCAAGGTTTCCTTGGAAAGTCCGATACATGCGGTGGATTTGAGGGGCTTTTTTTGGGGGGCGAGCATGCGAATTCGGATGGCGGGCGCAACCGATGTTGGACGGAAGCGAAAGTCCAATCAAGACAGCATATTTTTTGATGAGACTCAGGGCATCGGTGTCGTCGCTGATGGCATCGGTGGAAGAAAAGGCGGGGAGGTCGCCTCGTCCATCGCCGTCGATTCGATCAAGAAGGCGTTCCAGTCCGTGGAGATGATTCGTCATGGAGAGGTCAATGGTTTTTTGGTGAGTGCCATTGACACGTTGAATGCTGACATTCTCGCGCGCGGTCAGTTTGAACCGGAGATCGCCGGGATGGGAACCACCGTAAATTGTTTAGCGTTTGTGGGTGACCGGCTCCATCTGGCTCATATCGGCGACAGTCGGACGTACCTTTTTCAGGATGGTCAGATCTTTCAGCTGACCATTGATCACAATGTCGGGACGTTCGCCGCAAGAGGTTTACTCAAAGGGGATGTCTTGGCAGCTGGTGCTAAAGATGAGGCCCTCGTCAAGGCTTTGGGGCTGAGCCCGATCTGCGAAGCCGACATCTACGAAATGCAGTTGCAGCCAGGACAGATCTTTATCACCTGTTCTGATGGCCTAAGCGGTATGATTGCCGACAATGAAATTGCCGCCATCGTGCGGAAAAATCAATCAAAACTGACAGAGTTGCCGCGGTTATTGATCAATGCCGCAAACGCTGCGGGTGGTCGTGATAACATCACGGTCCTGGTGACGGAGATCAGGGGGAGCTAGGATGGCGAGTGGGCGTCTTTATTTAGTCAGGCGAGATGGTCGAGAGTTTATCGGCCCCATGCTGCTTCATGAGTTCCAGCAGCGTCTGGCGCGGCTTGAATTTGGCCTTCAAGATGAAGTCTCCGGACATTGCGGCCCTTGGGTGGTGCTGGATCAAAAGGAAATTTTGACTCTGCATTATCCTGAAATCGCGAGTTTGCTTCAAGATGCGCTGCCGCTCTCTTGGCGCGAGGTTACGGGTCATGCCAAGGTGATCTCGCGGCAGGATCAACGCCGGGACCGACAGAAGCTTGCCAGATCCTCGCGCACGGCAAATCATAATGCGCAGACAGAGGACTTTAATGCCTATCTGCGGCAGCGTCGACAGCAGAAACAACTGCTGTGGGGTGCTGCCTTGCTTGTCGTTTTTGTTCTTCTGATGACAGGTTTTTGGTGGACGGGGCGCAAGGATGATGTGCCAAGCCTTGCTGAGATGAATGCTCTCGCCAATCGACCAGATCCAGGGGAGTTCTTGAATGTTATGGGGCTTCGCGTCGTGCCACAAGCTGCAAAGCTTGTCAAAAACGCCAAAACCCAGGCCACATGGATGCCCTATCTGCGCATGTATGCGTTTTTTACCAATGGCACCATAGACGGTGTTTCGGCAAAATTGCTGCGCGGTGATCTGCCGCCAAATGCGCCCACGGACTGCTCTGTGGACTTCCTGAAACGCAAATGGCGAGAAAATGCAGGACAAGTGGCTTTATTCAGTCAGGGTCGGTCACTCAGTAAAAATCCATGGACTAAGATTCTTGCAATGGATCCGAACTGGGTGAAACGACGTCCTGCAAAAGGCTGGCTCAAACCTCGCAACTACTATGAGGGTTGTCTGATCGCGGCAAGCACTGCCATTCGTTCGCTGTCAGGGGAGCCGGGTTTAGGCGCTGATGGTAAGGATGGATTGACGCCAGAGGTGATGGGGTGGGTCAGTCGCCGTTTACAAGCGCAAATGGATTTGGTGAATTTTGGCAAAACCAATGTTCCCCTGGATCAATCAAATTTGCTCGGAAGCCTCACCTGCTTTGACAACGTGCAATTTAGCGCCGACATTGAGGCCTGCAAAGGGCGGTTTGATTCTCAATTGCAGCCTCTGATTGATGAGCGCACGGCGTTGGCGCTGGTGCGTATAGCGGTGAACGTTAAAGGTGGCGCAGTCGACGCCAACGGACTTGGTCTGCTGCGGCAGTCTGCGTCGAAAATTATGCCTGAGGATGTGATGAGCCGTGCTGATCTGGCGGCGGAAAGCCAGTTGATCGGATTATTATTGAGTGGATCTGCGGTCGAACAGGCGATTAGCAAGACACAGTCAGATCATCAGGATGTTGTTTTCAGATAGATGTGAGAATCCACACGCTGGAGTCAGGATGACTCTTAGTTGGGAGCCATGATGGCGCAGGACAGGATCATACGAAGGCTTTGGTTATGGCGGCAAATCGTCATAAGTGCCTTTGTCTTGCTGCTCTCCAGTTCCACCGTGTGGGCACAAAATCAGCTCCGCCCCAAAAACAATAGCGGCAAAGCCTCAAATCAATTACCGAGCCCATCGCCTGGTGCAAAAACCGTTAAAACAACCGCCAGCAGCAAAGGAACCTTGAATGCGAGTCAATTGTATTTGCGAGCCAGAGAGTTTTTTGCGGCAGGTCGCTACCCCGAGGCGATTCAATACGCTGCGGCGTCCCAGCGTCGAAGTCCTGGAAGCAAAGCACAAACCATCTTGATGGCGCAAAGTTATTATAGGCTCGGTAATGTCGCGCGAGCGGCAAAGCTCTTTTTGTCCATCAACCCGAATGAACTGCCCCAAGAAGCGTCGGTCGATTATGTGCTGACCATGTTTGCCGCCGGCCGGCACCGCGAGGTGATCAAGGGATATGGTCTTGTGCCCGATCAGCATCCATACAAGGATATCACGCGTTTTTATGCGGGTGTCTCATTGATGAACCTGCGACTTTACCAAAAAGCGCAGATGTTTTTGCGCGCATCCCGGCGTCTGCCAGCAAATTTAAAATCCCAGCGGCGACGACTGCTATCTGAGATTGATGACATTCTTGATAATGAGCGACAGGGTGTCTTCGATCAATCGAGGGCGTATTCTTACCAGTCCCAGCAGATATATTTTCCGCCGCCGCCGGTGGTGCCAGTGGAGCCGTCAAGGCCCGTTCTTCCTGGGGGCACTCCAGGTGCTCCGACGGTAGCAAAAGTGCCAGAAACAGCGATGGCAAAAGAATCCTTCACACCTTATGCCAAGCCTTCTTTGTCCTACAATCAAACATCCACAAAAAGAGATTACCATGGTTACACCCAGGACCAGTCAGATGATATCAGGCCCGGAGCATCGTTGGTCCTTGGTGTCAAATATCTGGGTCGACCAAGATCTTTTGGGGCCCAGCCGAGCCTTGATCTGTCGGCCACACCCTCTTATACCGACATCTCGCGGCGTGGTTCGTCCTCATCTTTGCAGGCCGACGTGTCGGACCCAACCAACGTGCGGAATGTGACAACCAAAACAGAGGTCAGCGGCTACTCACTTTCACAGACCTTTGGGATTTCTGGACTGTACCCGGTCAGTGACCCGGTTGATCTCGTCGCCGGCTTTGAGAAGCGTGACGATAAAACGAAAGGATCCATTGGCAAGGCTTCAGAAACCACGTCTACGACGTCCCTCAAGCTAGTGGCGGAAATGTCCCTATTCAAGATGGATGCAAGCTATATTGCCGCAGCAAGCCAAGACAAGCTTGATGCAGAAAACAACGAAAACATCACAACGACAAAATTAAATGTGACGCGCAATGGAGAGCACACGACCACATCCGGCGGGCTGACGCTTGTCAGCTTTGCAAAGCCAAAGCTAAACGGCAGTGTCAAGTCATCTCAGTCCCTGGATATTTCCTGGCTACGAAACTTCGATGACTTCAGTCTTGGCGTCAGCGCCAACAAATCAGACAAATCCCGGGACTCGGGTGCGGTGAGTCTTTCGAACAAACTTTTTTTGAGTCAAACATCTGCAAAAATTGAAGGTACCTACAATATGAGCTTTGGTGTGTCGGTCGTCGCGTCGGGAGCCTTATATCAATACGGCGCATTTGTTGTTCGTAATAATGGTCGCGTGGCTGATGGTCCCGAGGAGATCAAAGGTCACGGTACCGGCAATCAGTTGAAGCTGAGCCTCAAGGTGTCACCGGTCGCGTTCATGTCCTTGTCCACATCCTACGACTATACAGACCGCAAGTTGAGCGTGGCTGAGACGGCATTTGAGAAAACCATGATGCAGGACCATTGGAGCCAGCAAACAACGACGACCCTTAATCTATCGGCAAACTACAGTTTTTGAGAATTTTTGGGAATTGCCGTATAATTCTTTAAACATCTGAAATGTTTGGGGGTTCACATCCATGCTCTACTGGCTCGGCACGCTGCTTGAGAATTCTTGGGGGCCTATGCGCCTGCTCACGTCGCACTTTTTCTTGGGCGGGCTGGGATTTGTCATTTGTGGATACTTCACATGGCGATTTCTGCCCCGTTTGGCTGAAAAATATTGTCCTCGGGACCGCGGGCGCGCGCATGCCGTAGAGGCGAGCAAGGCGCAAGGAAAACCCACCGGCGCCGGCATCATTTTTATTCCGATGTTCCTTGCGGTGCAGTTATTGGTATTGCCCCTGTCATGGGAGGTGCTTGGTCTGATTGCTCTGACGTTGGTGGCGAGCATTTTTGGATTTCTTGATGATAAGTCTATGGACGCATGGGGCGAATATATCAAAGGAGCCATTGATCTTGTGATCGGTATTGCGGCCACGGTGCTCATTGGAGGATTTGATCCGGTAGAAATCTGGTTGCCTTTCACCAAACACGCGTGGATTCTCTCGCCGCTGCTTTATATTCCGTTGGGAGTCGTCTGGATTTGGACAGCCATCAATGCCACCAATTGCACTGATGGGGTGGATGGTCTGAGCGGTACGTTGGCCAGTATGGCGTTTTTGACGCTGGGTGGTCTCCTGTATTTCGTGCTGGGTCATGTTGAGATGTCCAGTTACCTGTTAGTGCCCCACTACGATGACGGTGCGACCTACGGCATCATGGCCCTATCGATGGCAGGAACCCTTGCCGGATATTTGTGGCACAATGCTCATCCTAGCTCTTTATTGATGGGTGATGCCGGTTCGAGGGCCATGGGATTTTTGTTGGGTGTGCTGGTGCTGAAATGTGGTAATCCGTTTTTGTCCCTGGTTGTTGCCGGTGTGCTTTTGGTAAATGGAGGGACCGGATTGCTGAAGGTGGCGCTGCTGCGATTTTTCAAGATTGCCATCTTCCGTGATATCCGGTTTCCGCTGCATGATCACGTTAGAAAAAACATGAACTGGAGCACTCCACAGGTCTTGGTGCGATTTAGCCTGATTCAAATGGCCATGACACTCGGTCTACTGGTGGTTCTTCTGAAATTCCGTTAAGTCGAGGTTCAGCATGCAGCTTGAGCAGATATTGATGGCGGCTGTTCGCGGTGGTGCCTCGGACGTGATACTTAAAACCGGCTCGGTCCCGAAATTTCGTTTTCGGGGAGAACTCGTAGCACCTGAAAACGGTAAAGTGATCAGTCCTGAGTTGATGGCAGCGTGGTTACAGCAGATTTTACCGGCCGACAAACGAGACCTGCGCAAGGAGCGGGATTTTTCGTTTCAGTTATCCGACGGCACACGTTTTCGCATGAATGCGTTCATGCAGCGAGGCACCTACACCATGGTGGCCCGTGTGGTGTTGTCGCACATACGCTCTCTGGAGGAATTGCAGCTACCGCCGGTGCTAGGCCAAATGAGCCTTGAGAAGCGTGGTCTTATCCTCGTGACCGGGGTGACTGGTAGCGGCAAAAGTACAACTTTGGCTGCCATGATCCATCGCATCAATCAGCAGCGCGCCGCGCACATTGTGACCATTGAGGACCCGATCGAATATCTGCTCAAAGATGACCGGGCTGTGATTGAGCAGAGGGAGATTGGGCTCGATACGGAAAATTTCAGTGGGGCGATCCGCGCCGCAATGCGACAAAATCCCGATGTGATCATGGTGGGTGAGCTGCGTGATCGCGAGACCGTTGATGCTGCGTTAAGGGCTGCTGAGACCGGGCATCTGGTGATGTCGACTCTCCATACGTCGGATGCTTCGGAAGCATTGACGCGGGTTCTTGGATTGTTTTCGCCTGAGGAGGCCTCATCTGTGCGTTTATCACTCGCGGCAGCATTGGTGGGCATCGTCAGCCAAAGATTGGTGCCGCGGTCTGATGGGAGGGGGATGATGGCGGCGGTGGAGGTGCTCGTGGGAACCGCTGCCGTCAAAGAGCAGATTCTCAAGGCTTCAGACTTAAATGGCCTAAGGCAACTCATCCGTGATGGTCGCGATGCTTACGGGATGCAAACCTTTGATGATGCTATAGCGAGCCTTGTTACAAGTGGCGTCATCTCGCGTGATACGGCACTTTCTTACGCCACAAGTCGATCAGACCTTGAACTTCGCCTTTCAGGTGTCGGACAATAGAAGTATTAGAAATACAGTCATAAGAATGACAGCTATCCGAAACGAGTTTATTCTTGATGGGTTATTGGCTCAAGATCATTCATTTGCGAGGTCTCCTATGAATATGCGCGTCCTGCCTCTGGCGAAGTTGGGCCTCATCTTGTCGCCATTGGTTTCCCCAAGTGTTTTTGCGCAAAATTTTGCGATTGATCAGATGCCCGTTGGCGCTGAAGTGACCGTGCCGCCAACCGCTAAGACTGTGGTCCCGCTTGGAACGCGGATCAAGCTCACGAGCACCGATAATCCTCAGACGATTCGCATTGTACCCATCGGCAATGGCTCGACATTTGCGTCTCCCATCAAGCTGGCTATCTTTGATAGTCACCAGGAGCGGGTCAAGTATGTGCAGGTGACTCCCAATGCACCGTTTCTCTACAGCTTCAAAGGATTATCTTCGATCTCTATCCAGCCATCATCCCCCACGCACGGGAATTTGGCGCAAGGTGTCCGCATGCAGGTTGAAAGTGATAAGGCCGTCACGATCGCTCGCTAAGACTTGTCGGTCTTCGAAAAAAATCTGACGGGATATTTGAAGGCAAGCTCAGGGGGGCGGAGTGATCCACTCCATCAAGAGGATTTTCAGAGAAATCTCTTTGCAACGCATTAGCCTTTGTGGTGCAAGGATAGACTGAGGCTATAGCCTTTGTCGGTCACCCAAGGGCTGCCGCCAGCTGACGTGAACAACACACCCAGTAATCCTCCGAGCCGAACTTCCAAGCCCTTAACACGCAGAGACAGGTCAAGCCCGTAGTCGACGCTCCGGCGTGACCGCCAAAAGACGTCTAGATCCTCGGACATGTCGTCTGCGTTGCCATCATAGGTTTTGATTTGGGCTGTGGCATTGGCGGTATCTATGTGCGTGTAATTGGCCCAAGGTGTTAATGTGATGCTGCGCAGCAAATGAAGATCGTGATTCATACCGGCTTCGTATTGATTGACCACATAACGATAGGACGCGTCGTAGGCTGTCTGATCACTGCGATGGAGTTGATTTATTTTATGGGTTGCATTGTAGGTGCGCCCGCCTCCAATAAGGGTGAGGTCATACATCTTGCTATCAATCAACTTGAAGAACCCAAAGATTCCAAGGGCGCGGTGTGTCACATGAGATGTTTGTTCAAAGTTTGTACCCCCTGAATCACGTGCAAAATCAATGGTCATCTCCCCGGACTCCACATTAAAACCAAGTCCGAATTTTTTGAGCGATAGTGCGAGATATGGCGATACCTTATATCCTCTGACCATCAGGGATTCGCCACTGGTTGGAGTGTCCGGATTTTTGACGGTGGCTGCATAAGACCGGGCATCAATCACGTAGGTCACCGTATTGAACTCAGGCACCACATGCGTCACTGGTGCTGCTTGATAGATCGGGCGGTGGCCCGTGTAGTTTGCTTTATAAGCCTCAATCAGCCTTGATCGCTGCGTTTGTGCCGAGACTTGATAAGGTTGCAGCGACAACGCAAGAAATATGGTTGCGAGCGCGTGATTCAACATACTAGCGCGGACCGAGTGAATCAACTGTTCTCATCCTTTTGGCATGATCGAATGGACGGTTGGTTCGGCAGAACAAGTCATGATATTTAGCGGAAAACGGTCATGATATCTAATTTGACGCAGTTAAATCGTTCGGTTCTTTGATAAAAAAGCGCTTTTTTGTTATGCGTTGAAGCTATTTGAAAACATCCAAATCAAAAAAAAAGTCGCTGTCAGATCTGCCTTAGCTCCCACCATGATATTTTTTAATTCATTCCTCATGAGGGAAGCACTTTAATTGCAGGGCAGTCCGCTATTTTCGATGGTGAACTTTAAGTTGGATTTGCCAGCAGGAGGGGTAATTCTTAGATATACGTCATGCCAGTAGCGATCGCTATTGTCGTTGGCTTCGATGAGAATGCTACCCCCGGCCTCTCTGATGACATTGATCCCAGGGCCGGCAGCTCCTGTCTCATTTTTTGATGTCCCGCTGAATATACGATTTGGCGTTACCGTCGAAACGTTATCGTACAGACCTCGTCCGCTGTTTGTTTTGAAATAAACGCGAAGCTGATTGCATTCGTTCGTCTTCAGTTTCAGTCGAATATTCTGTACGAGGGGCGGACGGTTGTCATTCTTTGGTGCAGTGCGGTTACAGCCCAGCTCGATCACCGGTTGGCCGACGATGTGGGCATATAGACAGTTCTGCCAGGCTGCGCTGTCTGGCAGACGGTCGATTTTCAATTCAGCATCGACCAAGGCAACTTTGCCGTCGTCGTCGGTTGTCACTGTGCCACTGTCAACGGGGTCCTCGGTTGTGGGGTTGTCCAAGGGTTTTTCAGGTTTCCGCTGCACATCACCAGAGCCATTCTGGCCTGAGAATTGCTGTTCGGCACACGTCATACACAGTGCAATCGAAGTGAATATAATAGCGATGGAGCGCAAACTTAAATGAGGCATGACACCCTCCTAAAGAGTTGTCGGTCAACCATCGCGAAAACTTTAGAATGCTGTATTTCTTTAATAAAAACTGTTCGTTACGGGTTAGTGACCCCGAGTCAAGTCACAACAACTGTTTGAAGAAGAGAAGCGATTATGTCACCCCTCAATTGATCAGCGAAAATGTCACCTAGATTGAAATTTAGGCATTTGAATTCAATTGTTTAGCAATGTGTAGGGCCTGTGGGTATGTGGATTACGCGAAGCGTGATCCAAGTGACTGGGGATTAGCCGGAGGCTTATCCCAGCGATTGTGGGCAACCCGTAGGGTTGTCCATATGAGCGGCAGGCACCCTGAGTGATGATTTGAAAAATTCACAAAAGGCGACATTTTCCCCAATCTTTTAAGGGGGCATAATCGAAAAATTTTTACACATTCAGGCTCAGAAACTCTCAGCAATGAATG
>JBILMN010000258.1:0-3523 GCA_044375465.1 Oligoflexales bacterium
CCTTCGTCGGGTGACTTGGTATCGACTCACCATCACCATCAACTTGGTCCAAATAGGACTTTTTGAGGACCACACGCAAGGACCTCAGTCCCGATACATCCTGCAAATCATCAATGTCCACCAACTGTATCTTTGATTCGATCAAACCCCGCGCCTCCAGATAATTGGCATAGCCCTCATACTCGTGACGCTCTGAGTCCTGGGACAGCACCACGCAGATGGTCCCAGGCTGCGTCAGTCGCTCTCCCGTTCCCTTGATCACGGCCTTCTCGATACGCTTTTTCATCAGCTCATAACGAATATTGTAAGCTCCATAGACATCAAACTTCCGCTCATCAAAGCGAAACCCGACAGTCAGAGGCGCGTCCTGTGCGACAATTAACTGACAGGTCTCGAGTGGGATCGCTGTTTTGCGCTTCATCTGGTGAGCAACCTTAGCCAACTCACACATGGTCTCAAATTGCCAGAGACGAAGATTTTTCAAAGTGATCTCGCTAAATCGACCGCTCTCGTCGATCGAATGCCCAACATAAATGGAATGATCCACGCCATCGGTGAGGTGTTTTTCGAAATAATGAGGGACAACCCCCTGAGCTGAAATCTGCCGTCGATCCAGACATGCTGCCAAATCGCGATTGAGAGCCTCCACGCTCAGATCAAATTGACGACGGGCCTCGTAAACAGACCGATGATCGTTTGCCACCAGATTGAGATATGCATCCACTCGAGGCGCCAGATTCGGCTGCAATGATCGAACCATCTCCAAAGCAGGATGGAGCTCCTCATTGATCAGGCGAAACACCTCCAGCTCAAGACCTGCGACCATGGAGGAGGACAACGACTGCTGTGCTGTACTGATTTTATAGAGCAAAAACCGCAACGCCGGCACATCGACAGGCGTCAGTGCCAGGGAGAAAATCTCGCGCACGTGGTCAAGGTTTTGGATCAGATCTCTTTGAATCGCACGGGCTCGCTGCGCCGAACTGCCACGAATATCACACACTGCATAGAGCGGATACACATGATCAAAAACAATCGGCCCCATGACTCCGGTGGACCCGAGTCGAATGGCCTCGACGGCAGACGATTTAAACTTCCATTCAACCGCCGGATGAATCGCCGTACAATTCGCTTTAATCACTGAATCCATACGCGCCTTGTATGCTTCTGAAGCTGTGAGAACCGCGATCGCAAATAAGTTTGCAGCTTCCCGTAAAAGCGATAAATCATACCCGTGGGTATGGACTTTTCGCGACGTCGTCAGCTCCAAAAACCCTATTTGCTCCTCGCCTTCAACAAGCGGAAAAGCCATCAGTGTCGCGTCACCACGATCTTTGAAAAACCTGTCCAGAGAAGTCTCCGTCGACTTGCTGTAAAGGCATTCGATCGACAATCCACTATCGCGATCAGGATTCTCAAATATCGTACCCTGCAGTTTTTGTTTGTCAAATCTTTGCTCACCAGAACAATGAAAAACATCCACGTCCTGCTCTGAGGTCATCCGCATCCAAGCTGATTCCTGTCTGACCCAAATAGCAATACGCACCCGTGGATCACGACAAAGAGTTTGCATGATCTCTTCGGACTCTGCCAAAAACTCTCTTTGACGCTCAAGTGTGGCTGATAACACCTTCTGTTTGAGCTGACTCATCACGACTTGGGACGTCACATCAAACGCGCGAACCATCCCAACACCCGCAATGCGGATGGCGTGGAGAGGCAGTCTCATGAGGCCGTAGAGCGGATCGGTGATATGCGCCATGATATCCTGGAACACCTCAGCCTTGACCTCTGGTGCATCGGCAGCAATCAACACCTCACAAAACTTGTGGTCCATCGCAAATTGGAAATAACGTGGCAGGTTCGTTTCGGCGTCATTGACCGCAAAAATATCCTGAGATTCTGCGGCTTCGATTTTCTGACCGTAACCTTTGCGCAAAATAAAACTCAGCAATGAACGCAGCATGGACGTTTGTTCCAGGGAATCGCGACTGAGACGGGTCGCTACAAAATTATAGTTTTGGTCCAGTAGTGTATTGACAAATTTCTGGCTTGCATAAAACCCCACCGCCGAAAACGGACGGATTGCCGCAAACATAATTTCATCGCCACTATTGGGCGCAAAATAAGCAGACAAGATGGCCATGATCAGCGAATGGTGCCTGGTCAAATGACTGTCGGTCAAAGATCCTGAGCAAAGATCCTGAGCATTCAATGCCTCAAGAGCCAGTGATTGGTTGTACGCGTCTACAGCCGGGACACCGGTCTGCCACCCGGACGCAAGATCTCGGATCATCACTGCTAAAGACACATCAATCTGTACCGGCAAGGACGCGTTTGCGGCCGGTGGCATTTGCTCCAGGAGAATGACTTTAGAGACCGTCACTGAACGCCCTCAGATTTCTGCGCAGGTTGCTCCGTCGGACCCAGTCTTGCGGATAACACCTGGCCTTGGGACTTCATGGTTGCCATCTTTGCGTCAAGTGATGCAAACGTACGCTCAAGCTGCGCTTTACGCTGAGACAGGCGCTCCTCTTTGCGGGTGATCTCGTCATCTTGGTGGCGGATGCGTTCATCCAGACCTTTGAGCTTGGTCGCTACCGCACCCGTTGTTCGATCCTGCAGAGCCTTGATGGCGTCACTCATTTTAGCCGCAAGGCCAGGCCCTGCTTGCGTCGAGGAGAAAATCGCAGCGACACCCTCATAGTCCTTGGCTAAAGCTTCTTTAAGCTTCGATTCATCGAGCCTGAGCTCTCCAGTCTTGGCATCCGTGGCGATGCCGACGGATGTCAGGGTCTTCTCGGCAACAGACCTTTGCAAGGACGAGGACACCTGACGTAGCGTGCCATCTCCAGATAGCTGACCTGCTCGTCCGGTCGCAGCATCGACCGATGTCTGTTTTTTGGCGAACGCTTGAATCTCGTTGTAGTGGTTCACAAATTCACGGACACCGTCCGCCGTTCGATCGACGTCATGGGCGACGGTGACGGTGACCGCAGTGCCAGGTGCCGCTTTGGACGCTTTGAGAGATACGCCATCCACAAGATCTGTCAGGGCATTGGAGGCACGTTTAACATCCACACCCTCAAATTTGAGCTTGAGGTCCTGAGGCTTCACCTGCGACTTAAACTCCGTGAATGTCGTATCAGGGTCGATTTCAAGTTCAAGATTCTCGCCCGACTCGATGCTTGATACCAGCAAGCGGAAGGGATCATCCTTGAATCCGGTGTTGATGACGCTAGCGCGAACGCCCTCGACCTTGTCGTTTATCGCCGCAGCGACATCCTTCAATGTTGAGCCGGGACTGATTTCAACATCGGCCGCCCCCTGCGGAAGTCCCACACGCATAAAACCAAAACCAACTTCCGTCTTATCGGCGTCCGGAAAACCAAAGGACAGCTGGCGGGCTGACCTTGCGAGACCTTGAACCTCAATCTCAAAGGTTCCGGGCACGGTGCCGTCGACTGCGGACCCGCTGACAATATCTGGGTGGGAGGATTCAAGCTTTGACTTCTTGAATCCA
>JBILMN010000259.1:0-3520 GCA_044375465.1 Oligoflexales bacterium
CACCTGCAGATGCCCCTCAAAAACCTGACCTACTTGGGGGAAACTGAACAGCTTATTTTCACCAAAGGCAACCTTGCGATCCGCGTCACTCTCTTTAATCCCAGCGAGCAAAGCCTTGTTCCTGGTCAATCCGCAACGCTCTATCTGCCGGAATCAAGCTCGCTTATTTTGCCAATGGATCCACCATCCTCTAGCGGAGCGTAACTTATGACTCCGTCACATCATCGTGATTTTGTATCTCCCTTGCGTCGCCACTTCCACAACATCACCGGTTATGTGACGATACTGATAACGGTGTCGATGCTTGGAATTTTTTTGATCTACCCGCTTTCCAAGGTTATGCTCCGTGCTTTTTATGATGGGCACAAATTCACGCTCATCTACTTTAAACTCCTGTTTGAAAATCAGCTGATGATGGAGGCCTTCGGCAACTCTTTATTCATCGCTTTCATGACGACTATCGTTACAACGCTCATCGCCCTGCCATTGGCGATCATCGGAAGTCGCTACGTGTTCGCGGGCAAGACAGTGCTGATGGGGCTTCTTTTAGTGCCCATGGTAATGCCACCGTTTGTTGGTGCCATCGGTCTGCAGAGATTTTTTGCGCGCTATGGGACCATGAACTTGCTCCTCATGCAGAGCAATCTGATCACTAAGCCCATCGACTGGTTCGCTGAGCAGCACAAGCTTTGGGCCGTGGTCGTGCTTGGTGTCCTGCATCTTTACCCGATCATGTATCTCAATCTCTCTGCCGCCATCGCCAATATTGACCCATCACTGGAGGAAATGGCGGCAACCATGGGCATTCCCCGCTGGCGGAAGTTTAAAGACATCACGTGGCCCTTAGCGCGACCTGGATATATAGCGGGAGCGACCGTAGTCTTTATTTGGTCACTCACTGACCTTGGAACACCGCTATTATTTGGATTACATCAGGTGATCTCCGTCAAAATTTTCGACCTTGTGACTGATATCAACGAAAACCCCACAGGTTTTGCCCTCGTGTTCCTGATGCTGATCCTCACTGTCGGATTTTTTCTTCTATCCAAATCCATGGCAGGAGGTCGAAAATTTGAGATGATGTCCCGGGGACATGTCACGCATCTGACGCGAACGCCTGGTCCGATTCGACTGATTGGTATTTATGCCGTACTTGCACTGATCATTGCGCTCTCGTTGCTGCCTCACATCAGTGTTCTCATCACCAGTGTTTCAAAAGACTGGTTTATGACAGCACTTCCCGAATATTATACATGGGAGCATTATGCGAAGGTCTTTGCCCAAGAGCTCCCTGCAACTGGAATCAAAAACAGCCTGATGCTTGCAACATTATCCACGATGATCGATGCCATCTTGGGTCTATTGATTGCCTATGTCATCGCTCGAAGAGTCGTTCCACTGACCGGCTTACTCGACTCCTTGGTCATGATCCCCCTAGCCCTCCCAGGAATCATTTTAGCCTTTAGCTATATCGTCGCGTTCTCAGGAACCATCTTGGATCCCATGACTGGACCATGGATTTTGCTGACCATGGCCTACGCCATCCGGCGTTTGCCGTTTATGGTCCGATCGGCCATGGCTGGATTGCAGCAAACCAATGCCAGCTTGGAAGAAGCTTCGGCAACATTTGGCGCCAGTCGTTTTTATACCCTGCGCAAAATCACGCTGCCACTGATCTTTGCCAATGTGATCGCTGGCGGCCTGATTTGTTTTGCCTACTCCATGCTGGACGTTTCTGACGGCATGATCCTGGCTCTCAAGGATCGTTACTATCCAATCACCAAAGTCATCTATGCATTGTACCTGGAGCAGGCAAACGGGGAATTTGTCGCATCCGCTCTTGGTATGATTAGCATGGTCATCCTCACAATCTGCATTTTGATGGCTTCGATAATGCTGGGTCGACGGATGGGAGAGCTTTTTCGCGCATAGGAACTGAGTTTTTCGGACACGTGAAGATCAAATGATACTCACATCAAGAATCCCCGTTCGTCTGTCGTTAGCGGCAACACGCGGACTAAATATGACACCGAGCCGTGAATAAAGTCGCCGATTTTATTGATTTTTTTTTAAATTCCTGGTGAGGGCTGACCTTACGGTGTCAACTGGGTTGTCAGTTGGGTCAGCTGAAATATCGACGTGGCGACACCGGTAACTCCTCCCGATACGGCAGCTGGCAGGGTCGTTTCTGTCTCGGTCTGAAGGTCGATATAAATCGTCCCCAGGGCAAAGCGTTGGAGATCTGAGTTAAAAAATTGGATATTGCCGCCTGAGGTCACAGCAGCCGTCACGTTGGCGCTGACGGCTGAGCCATCAAGAGTCCCTTTGATATTTGCGCGTACGGTCATACCACTGACATCAAGGTCGCGATCAAACCGCAGTGTGACTCCACTGGTGCGACTAAAACTGGAATAGGCCAGTAATGGTCGAACAGGGGTTGGGAGCTTTAGCTGATCTTCAATCAATCTTCCGGTTGGAGTGGTCCAATTCATGGTGTAGACGTTGGTCACGGGGGCAAGCGAACTGGTCCATTGATAACCACCAGATCCGCCAGACAACGCCCTTGGACTCTGCCCTACAAATAATTTATCAGTATCGTTTGTAACGATAGTACTGGGCTGCTCCAAAATCACCGATGATCCGGTGCGCGTTTTCTCATAAAACTGAGCCAATAACATCGTTGATTTTTGCGACTCATCATAGGTCAGAGAGTAGGCCCGAAAGAGGTCTCCTTCCGACACCTTGCCTGATTTCAGAGGATCACTACCGCCGCAGCTGTTGAGCATCAGCATGACAGACACGACCAGAACCCCATAAATAAAGGAGTCCATGTGTGCTCTAAATTTCATTTGAAACTCTCCTTGAATTGAGCTCATCTCCTGAGCTGTTTCAGCAAATCAGTGCCTTTTTTCTTCAAGTCCTCTTGCATCTTCTTGGACTCAGCGCTGCCTTTTTCTTTGTAGGCTTTTTCGAGCTCTGCCTGAAGATTTTTCAACTCCGCGTCCTTACCCTTCAGCAGACTATCGAACGCACTCTGGGCTTTTGCGTACTCTGCCATCAGTTTCTGACGCTCACCCTGAATCCGTTCATCCACAAAGGTTTTGAGTTTGGCCTTGGCTTCATCAATTTTGCTTTTCAAATGTGCCTGCAGCCCATTGGCCAACTCGGTTCCTAGATTGGAATCAAAACCGATTGCAGGGCTGAGAAATCCGCCAGACAATGAGATTGTCATCCCAAGATTCTTAATCCTTCCAGTAGCACTGGTCAGGGCTTCCTTTAATAAAGGAGCTTTGGCGTCAGCGTTAAAGACCGGGTTCACGATCATTTCCTCAATTTTTGCGTCGATTTTAGATCCTGCGAAAGCTGCCCTGGCCTTAAGCCCCGCTGTTGACGGACTCACTCCCAGCGTCACATCATCGCTTTTGACAAACGTCTGTTCCGGAAAGGGATGAGAGCCAACGTCAAAATTCAGAGTCGTGACACCATCATCACCCCGGTAATCCATCACAAGCTTGAGCGC
>JBILMN010000094.1:0-11581 GCA_044375465.1 Oligoflexales bacterium
GTCTTGCCGATGTTACAGAGACCATTTGGGTCCCTGGTTGTTTTGAGATCCCTGCGGTGGCTGCCAAGGCTGCCCGCTCAGGCCGGTATAGCGCCATTATCACCCTTGGAGCCGTGATCCGTGGTGAAACACCACATTTTGATTTTGTGGCTGGGGAATGCGCCCGCGGCGTCATGGATGTGAGTGTCGAGACGGGAGTGCCAGTGATTTTTGGCGTTCTGACCACGAACACCGTCGAACAGGCCCTCAACCGCAGCGGTATTAAATATGGCAACAAAGGCCGCGATGCAGCCTCTGCTGCCATCGAGATGGCAAAACTTATGGGCGAAATCTGAGGCAGGAGCAACCAGACGATGTCAAACTTAAATCCCAACAGTCTTGCCCGAGATTTTGCCGTGCAGTTCCTCTACCAGTGTGAGTCGGATAAACTTTTTTATTTCTCGGCGGAGCATTTTGCGCAATTTTGTGAGTATTTCAAGGTAGAGCCAGCACAGCAAGACTACATGGAGCGCGTCATCAAGGGTGTGCTTGGCGACATCACACGATTGGATGATCTGATAACTAAGCACAGCAAAAACTGGAAAATTTCTCGCATGGCGAGTACCGACCGGGTTGTTTTGCGTCTTGCGACACTTGAAATCCTTGAGAAATTGGCACCAGATAAGGTAATCTTAAATGAGGCCATTGAGCTGGCGAAACGCTACGGCACTGAGCACTCAAGCGCTTTTGTGAATGGCATCCTTGATGCGATCCTGACTGAGGTGCGCGTCTAAAGATGTCCAAGATGGAGATGAGGACCGATGACAACCCCCTCGCTAGACATCAGCATAGCCACCGACGGCAAGCTCCCCCCATCGGACGTACCGACGGTCAACTTCAATGCCGGTCTGACCATTTCTCTGGCCCTTAACGACCAAGATATTTCCGATCATCTGTTGATCACCTTCGCAAAGCCTGGTGCCGTAACTTGTCCTGAGATGCTCAACGAAGACTCCACGGCACGACTGCTTTACGAAATTGAGCAAAAGGGTCAGAACGTTACGGAAGCCGCGCTGATAGGCATTGCTGACGGCTCGGGCGAAGCTCGCCGCTTATTTGTAACGCCCTGTCCCGGTGATAATTTTCGCGACTATGCCGTTTGGGTCGGCATGGTGACCGAAACTGTGATCAATCTCAAGGCCCGTAAGATTGCGCTTTATCCTTGTCCGGGAGCACTGACCGAGGAAAATGCTTTTGATTTAACCTGCCAACTGGTGCGTTCATTAATGGAGGCTAAGGCCACGGATCACATTGCCCTGGTTGTCGGCCGCTATAACTACAACAAAATTTTGAATATGGCACTGGAACTCAGAGCCGAATTAAAGTCTTCAGACTTGCCTGTTCAGATCATTCACTGAGCTCACACCCATCAGACTTCAACTGACAAAATTTATTCACAGACTTCCGATCACACCCGGAAGATTCAAACGCCAGATTTTAAATCGCTTCTGGTGGGTAGTCCACCCAGTCGGGATCTTTGTCATCATGCAAATTCTGTGGGCTGCCATCCTGGCCCTCTGGGTGGTTTGGTTTGTGGGACGCCGACGTGAAATTGAGCGACTCGCTTCTCAGTTAAATCCGTCCCTCTTACCCACTGATGAAACGAGCGTGGTCGCTTTGATTGTCGTCGGCATCGTGATGCTGTCGCTTCTCGGTGCGGGGACCATCATGCTGTTTGCCTGGGGGCAACGGCAGACGTCTTTAATCCAGCAACAGCGTAATTTTGTGTCCAGTGTGACTCATGAACTCCGCACACCCCTTGCCAGCATTCATCTCGCCTATGAGACCCTTACCGGGCGGGAACTGCCAGACTCGACCAAAAAGCAACTGCTCAATATGAGTCTCATGGATATTGAACGACTCATGCGACTCGTCAACCAGATTTTAATCTCATCCAGACTTGATCGCGGGTTATCCATGTTTAAAGACGATATCCGGGACAATCATGTGACTGAATCCATCGCATCGATTCTGGGGACTCTGACGCACCTTGATGCAAAAATTCTCGAACGCCTGCAGATCATTTGTGAACCAAGTCTCGTATGGCATGGCAGTCAAAATGCCTTCAATATTATTTTAGGAAATCTGATTGAGAATGCCGTCAAATACTCACCACCAAAGTCTCCGATCATGGTGACTGCCATGACCAGTCCGACCCAATTTACAATCTCCGTATCAGACAAAGGATTGGGGCTAAGTAAACGAGACCGTAAGAAAATATTTAAGATGTTTTATCGTGGGGGAGATGCCCGCGCCCGTGCGATTCCCGGTACCGGACTAGGACTTTTTATTGTAAAAACGACAGTGGAACAGCTCGGCGGTAGCATTAACGTGGAAAGCGCCGGGCCAGGCGAAGGAAGCACGTTCAAGGTACATCTTCCAATATGAGCACAGGAAATTTCAAACTTCTTTTGGTTGAAGACGAGCCCCACATCGCCTTCACGTTGAAACTTAATCTTGAAGCCGAGGGCTTTGATGTCGTCCACGCCGCAGATGGAGCGCAGGCCATTCAGGATTTTTCGACCAAAGGTCCATTTCATGGTGTGGTCTTGGACGTGATGCTACCCGAAATGGACGGTTTTCAGGTTGCAAGAGCGATCCGCAATTCCGATCCTCGCATTGGTATTTTGATGCTCACGGCGCGCACGGGAGAGAACGACCGCTTGCTTGGATTTGAAGCCGGCGTTGATGACTACATCGCAAAACCGTTTCATCTCAAAGAGCTGTTAGCCCGCGTGCGGCGGATGACGGAAAGGGCTGATCTCTACAAAGCTCAACCCACCAAAGAATCTGATGTTTTGATCGTCGGAGACATAAAGCTTGATTATGATCAGCTCACTCTGACAAGTCACGGCACGACTCATACCGTCACGAAACTTGAAGCCGACTTCATGCGTGAACTCATGCGTTCACCAGGCCGCATTGTGAGCCGTGAGCACCTCCTTGAGAAAGTCTGGGGGCTTCGATCCACAACAGAAACCAGGACCATTGATAATTTTGTAGTCCGACTTCGCAAAATGATTGAAGCAGATCCGAAGCATCCCAAAATCTTGATCAGCATCCGCAGCAAAGGCTACAGGCTCGAAAGCACGATCCCATAACTGACAAAAAAGAGGACGTCTTCTCATATGTACATTGACTTCGAAAAATGGCACGGCGCGAAAAACGATTTCATCGTCACCTGGATCCTCACAACTGAGGCCGACATGATTGTGCCGACATTGCAGCGCCTGGCGCGACACCTTTGCTCGAGAGACGGCTCAGGGATTGGCGCTGATGGCCTCTTGGTGATGATCGCAAAGTCGCGAAAATCCTACGAGCCTGAGGAGTTAGTGATCATCAACAGTGACGGATCGTTAGCCAAAAACTGCGGTAATGGACTTCGCTGCGCGGCTATGAGCGCTCGCAGAAAATCTGAGGCCGAAGGAATCGTCGACTTCGACGGACTGACGATCAACGTACAGGGGCAGGACCAAGGTATTGACTGCCGATTTCTCGGCCGTGATGGCAGCCCCTTTGTGGCAGTCACCATGCCCCAAGCTCATGTGGGTATAGCTAATGCTTGGCACGATGACGTTCAGTCTCGCGTTAAGATGTTGCAATCGACTCATAAGCAGCTCAAGGGCGACATCGAAACCGTGGATTTGGGAAACCCTCATGTCGTCATACATGTGGACCAGGCTTCACTCCCGTTAGCAAAAATCGCCGGCGAACCATTGCAAGCATGCCGAGAGGGAGACGGCATCAACGTTCATATCGCATCCCTTGCAGAACTTACGGACCGAGATCATCAGATGGCCAAACGTGATCTTAACGAAGACGTCGGCGAACTCTACACAGTATTCCCATGGGAACGCGGCGTTGGCGCAACTCAAGCCTGCGGATCCGGCGCATGCGCTGTTGGTGTGGCAGCGCTTGCCACGGGACTTTGTGAACGCGATCTTTGGATTGCCATCGACATGCCAGGCGGTAGGCTTTATGTCAAACAGGACAGCGCCGATGATCCCGTGATTCTCGCAGGTCCTGCTCATTTCGTCTTTTCTGGCCGCGTGGAAATCTAAAGATTCGGCAAATTGACATTTGCCATTTCAAAATTCATTGGCTCGAATCTCAAAGCCTTAGGAAAAGTCGCCGGTGAGTTATTGACTCCGACTTTATAGCGGCAAAGGATCTGGTTTCTTTCTCTGTTGCCGTACAAACACCTACTTCTGACGGCAGCATCTATCACCCGACCTGCAGTCAAAAAAAATTATTTCAACAAAAGTTTCCTCCTCAGCTGGAAATAAGCGCTAGCGCGGTCAACCAGTTTGCCCAACAGTTTCTGAGCAAACGTTTGTCGGTAACCAGACAGCGCGTCACGGCCTTTTACCCATGCAAGACGGAGGACCGGCATCTATCACTAGGCGCTTTGATCGAAAAGATC
Source organism: Oligoflexales bacterium (assembly GCA_044375465.1). Classification (GTDB taxonomy): domain Bacteria; phylum Bdellovibrionota_B; class Oligoflexia; order Oligoflexales; family RGVZ01; genus CAMDKS01. The sequence continues at coordinate 4,463 of JBILMN010000094.1, forward strand.
GAAAAAAAATTGCCGTGGAAGATATGTGTCAATGATCCGGATTGCTGACAGAACAAAAATACCGAAAAATTTCAGTCTGATGACCGATGACCTCTCCTTTATTCACATGACTCCTGCTTATAATTTACTAGCAGTTCGCTGCTACTTAGCAAAAAAGAAGACCCCGAAGACTTGGCCCTTACGCTTAATGGAAAGAAGGCTAAGCTTAAAAGAAAAGACTTTTTAATCTTTGGCAGAGCCCTAGGAATACCTGAAAAAGTTGCGGCGATGGTGATCGAGACACAAATCATCCGCAAAACATCTATGTTTGATTGGGTTGATCGTAGTTTCTTAACCGCAGAGCAGAAAGTCGCTCTTCGCGCGCTAGTTGAAGAAAACATTTCTGTGATTTCACAGTGAAGCTATAAATTGGCCAATCTAGCTAAATCAGCTAAAAACGATCCTTATGAGCGCCAAGTAAAAGCGACCCACCGACATTTATTTTGATCCACTCAAAAATCCACCAAATCCTCCAGCCGAGCGAAGCGGCCGATTGAGGTTTAAGCTGCGGCCGGCGGTTTGTCCTGAGGCAAAGGAGCTGGCATCGATCCGGCTGCGACCGTATGACTTCTTGGCAAGGCGTGGATATCGGCTTGCAACAAATTCATCCATTTCTCCTCGTTCAATCACTCGGAGACTTTTCACATCTGCGACAGATAGGCTTTCAGACTGGGCCACGGACTCTTCCACTTTGGCCGTCGTTGATAGCTTTTCATCAAAACCACAGAGGACTCCCAGCTGAAAGCTTCGACGCAGAGATCCGGCACAGCCGGTTTCGCGTTTATGCTGCTTCCACAGGCTCTCACATTGCTGCAGCAGAAAATAGAATACGTATTCAGCCAAAATGACATTCTCACGAAGACCTAATATTTCTGCCGCCTTATATCGCTCACAGGCCGCGGCGTCATAAAGACTTGTATGAATGACTCGCACCTTGAAATGCTGGTTTAAGATCGAAAGAATCTTTACCTCGGCTTGATCTGTTTTTTTCTTCTTTCGACCGAGATAGAGGCTATCCATCCGGTCATCATTGGTGAAGTTTTTTAGGCGTTTTAAATTATGCCGGGTATAAAGCTCTCTGACTTTTTCCATGGCAAGTAAGGCTTCATGCTCGTTACTTGACTGTGCGAGAGATAAAAGTTTTTCAACACGACCAAGCAGCCTTTCATCGTCGGGACTGAGCACCCGCTCTCGCAGCGTTGGAATATGCTCAGGGATCTCTCCGGCAGCGCGACAGGCCCACGCAGCAACTCCAAGCTTTTTACAAGCCCGCTGAAATGGCTCTCCGTGGGTGGCATCACCGGTAAGGCCAAGGACTTCGGTCACATATTGATGAGCCATCTCATGCTTCAGGACTTGCAATACAACGTCCCAGGAATGCTCTCTGATAAGACGCGAGCTGAGGGTGATGGTTCTGTAAAAAGCATCCCAGGTACCCCAAGTGGACATCATATCTGAAATTTTGATCATAACGGGGCTTAGATTGGCCCGGTGGTACCAGGATATCTCCGTGTGCTCACGCTGAAGTTGCCCGGCCCAAAGCTCTTCGACGTTCATGGTTTTAACTCCGCTGTTTCAGCCATTAATCGCGCCATCCGGTCGATCAGCTGTTGGTGGTAACGATCAGCCTGCTGGGCAAACTCGATGGGGTCTTCTGATTTTTTTGGCGGCGCAATGGGCTCCGTCAAATAATGGGTCAGTTTTATGGGTTTTGGAATGGGCGAGAACCCCAGACCTTTAGCAAAGAAAACGGGAATTTTCAGGGTTTTGTAGGCCCAAGCCGTAATATGACTGGGTGCAATATCATACAAATCGTCTGCTGCCGGGCACGCCGCGAGAACGACAGGAACTCCAGTCTCAATGGCTAACTTGGCAAAACCTTTGCGCTTGTCCCAGATAATCTTGTATTTCTCGCGCGATGGTCTTAGGGCTTCCCGCATGCCACCAGGGGCTACGACCAAAATCTCTCCGTGACTAAGCATTTTGATCGCATTTTCTTTGGTACCCTCGCGGCTGCCGAGAGCTTCCATCAGCTGACCCACACCAGGCACCTTGAAAAATAATCGATCAATCAAGGCTCTGGGAATCCGGTTTGTGAACTCGTAGATGGATGCCATCAACAGGGCAATATCGTAACTTGCCAAACTGTGATTTGCGGCAATGATACAACCGCCTGGGGGCAGGGTTTCAAGCCCTACGGTCTGATGCTGGTGATAAAGTCTAATACCGGCAATCATGGGAGCAAGCCGCAAGAGATAATCTTTATTGAGGGGAATATCCGTCAATTTCGGTTGTGTCATGCTGCCTCACTAATACCAAGTAGGATCAAAGCTATAGTCACTGATCAGGTTTTGTCCAGCAAGACTAGGATGAAAGCAATCCAATGGCGATATACTGGTCTCATCAAAAACAGCATCAGCCAACGCACGGGCAAAACGCACGTGACGGGGGTAACGCATTGCGACGGACTCAATGACCTGATTAAGGTGCCGATGTCTTGCATAAAAACGCTCGCGGGCGTCGTCAGACAGATCCGTCGCTAAAAGCGGCCGGCACACACCGATAACGTCCCAAGTCTGCTGACATCCTTGACGGCGCAGGCCCATCTCGTACATCAACCTTAAGGCCGGAACCGGCGCAAGAACAATTTTAACGTGGTGATTTTTTGCAATGACCGCCTCGATGGATGCCACAAGCGATGCTTCATAAGCATTCAAGCTCGAAACATAATCATCACCCCAAACACAGACATCGTTTGCGCCCATGGCAATCGTCACATAGTCGGGCGTGACCCTTAAAAGCCTTGCTGTCTGCCTGGCAAGATTGGCGGAGTCCGCGCCCACAAATGCCTCATTTCGGACGACCACCGTACGGTCCGGCATGATCGTTTGAAGCTTTTGGGCGTGGCTTTGGACCGGTCCTTGACCAGCCTGCTCGCTGACGAGCCCGCCAGCCCAGCTGAACTCGCGATTGTCTCCGTAGCGGTACGCATTGAATCCTGCCGAAACAGAATCACCCATCACCCCTACTACGTAAGGGACATCACATCGCGCCTGCGTTGGCGCCCCGGTAAAAGTAAGCACGATGGTCGCGTTCAGGACTCCAATCTTCAAAATCAAGCGCTGCATGGACCTAAGCCTAAAAAAAAAGGTTGCCGTTTGGGGGCAGTGTAGCCTAAAACTGCCCGCGCAGTAAACACAGGGATCGTGCTAAAATCATTTACGTGTCAGTGACTTCCATCGTTTGGTGGAGCGCTTATGACAGCCGTCCTAAAGCCACAACCCAGTAACGAGTCAGGTGCGAGCGTGTTCAAAGAATCAAGCTGGGGCGAGGAAACAAGGAGGCTTGGGCTACCCATAGACGAGGGGGCCGTCGGGCGTCGCGTGGACGAGTATCTAGCCGGAAAGTTTCCTTTTTTTAGTCGCAGTGGCTGGCAAAAAGAAATCTCCAGTGGGGTCGTCTTGGTCAATGGGACCCCAGCGCGAAAGCCATCCCAGCGTCTTCAATTGGGCGACGAGCTGCGGCGACTCCATCCGTTTCACGAAGAGCCGGAGGTTGACACCAACATGCGCGTGATCTGGTGTGACGGCGAACTGGCGGCTTTATACAAGCCCGCTGGTCTACCGATGCACGAAGCTGGTTATTTTCGCAGACGCACCGTCGCCGGCGTCGTACCCCAGGTTCTTGGCAAAGACTGGACCCCAGTTCATCGCCTGGACCGCGAAACGAGTGGTCTTTTGCTCTGCGCCAGACAACCGGTCATCCGCGCAAAGTTAACTGATATGTGGACCAATAAACACGTGCAAAAAACCTACCTGGCCATCACCAATGGATCTCCAACAGACGATTCTTGGACCGTGAATCTCCCCATCAAATCCGAAAGATTTTTGCGCACCAACAGAGCTGAAATCTCCGCGGACGGCGACGAGGCGCTAACGGTCTTCCGCGTCATCGCCCGCGGTACACAATGTGCCTTGGTTGAAGCGAAGCCACTCACAGGACGCACCAACCAAATCCGCGTGCATGCGGCGGCCACAGGCCTGCCACTGATTGGTGATAAGGTTTACGGTGCCGACCCTACGATTCTTGAGATCTACCGCAAAGAGGGCAATTCACTGCGCGTTCAAGCAATGGCGGGATTTCCAAGGCATGCCCTCCACGCCCATAAGCTTGTGCTTGAACACCCCATCTCTCAAAACCAATTAGAGCTGACATGCCCGCTTCCTGATGATCTCATCCAGCTTTGCGCCGCAAGATCCATTAACTGGCCCGGCCTTAGCAACACGAGGTCGGGCCAGTTAAGTCTCGGCTCATGACAGTCTGGCGAATTAAAAATAATTCAATATAATCAGGGACTTCACGTTTTAGTATTCAAAATTGTGACCCTGTTCACGTTTTTAAGGTTTGATTCGTGATAATTTTCACGTTTTAAGGCACTCTAATCACTAGTGACTGATATGATGAGGGTGTTTGATGCTACGGACTAAATATGCTGACGCGATGCTCAAGTGGTCTCAAGCCGCCAAGGCAAAACCATTGTTGCTTTGGGGTGCACGGCAGGTCGGCAAAACAACTCTCATGAAACAGTTCGCGGAAAAACAATTTAGGAGTCATGTCTATCTTAACTTCGAGTCGGACAAAAAGCTTCACGCTCTTTTTGTTGACTCACTTGAACCAGACCGCATTTTGCGTAACCTTAGTCTTTATCTCGAACGAACGATTGATCCGAATACAGACTTAATATTGTTTGATGAAATTCAAGAGTGCGACAACGCCTTAAATAGCTTGAAGTACTTCAGCGAGTCCGAGACGCGATATCACGTTATCGCTGCGGGATCATTACTTGGAGTTAAACATAGTAAGAAAGGCTTTCCGGTTGGGCAGGTTGAATTTTTGGATGTTCATCCCCTGAGCTTTTCTGAGTTCCTTGAAATGATGGGGCATCATCAGTTGGTTGCCTATATTGCCAGCCTCAAGAAGCCTGAACCGATAGCAGATGCTATTCACATGAAACTCATCGAAAAAGCTAGGGAGTACATGTGGCTTGGAGGTATGCCCGAAGTAGTCGCACGTTACGCGAAGGAACCGCATCAGTTCGTGAATGCCCGTAGTATTCAACGGCAAATTATTCGCACCTATCAGCTTGATTTTGCCAAATATGCGCCGGCAGATCAGGTTGCAAAAATCGGGGAAATTTTTGCACAAATACCCGTGCAAATTGCCAAGGAAAACAAAAAATTCAAAATATCTGCAATATCCAAAAATGCTCGCCTTCGTGAGTATAGTACTGCGCTGCAATGGCTCGTTGATTCTGGAATTGTCCACAAAATATCAAACATAAACCAGATAGACGTTCCTTTAGCCGCTCATGCTGATCGAAGTGTGTTTAAACTCTTCATGATTGATACCGGTTTGTTGGGTGCTATGTTAGATGTTCCGGTGAAGTCGGTCCTTGATCAAACAGAGCTATTTACAAGTTACAAGGGCGCTTTGACAGAAAGTTATGTGGCCCAGCAGATGATTGCTAATGGATTTAAAGAAATATATTACTGGACAGGCCCCGCCGATGCTGAAGTTGACTTTGTTTTGCAGGAACAGAACGGAGTCTACCCACTTGAAGTCAAGGCGGGCATTAACGTGCGATCCAAAAGTTTGCTGAAGTTTGGGGAGCAATATAGTTTGGAGTTTCTCTCTCGATGTACTGCGCATAATCTTCGGCAAGATGGCCATATCCTCAATTACCCGTTGTATTGTGTGGACCATTTCCCAAAGTGGACCGCGACTTTATCTGGTTCAAATTAAAAAAATGCAGGTGTTTTGAACATCATTTTAATTCTGAATTCGAACTCTAATAAAAGACATCGAGCTCTGGGATATATTTGACGATCTGTGGACGAATTTTTCCGCCAGCCGTTTTAAAATAACCGGTGAAGTAGACCTGATCCTTGGGATCACAGGCCGCACCCACCACCGCTTCATCCACGCCCTGCGACGCACCCGCTTCAAGTGCTGCCCATGACAACCCGTCCCATTTTGCCACCTTGGATGCATTCACTCCATCCACATTGGAAAATTCTCCGCCCGCATAAAGGTTATTTTTGGAATCCACGGCCAACGCCCCGACCCAAGCATTCGCGCCAATTTGCGTCGCATCAGATCCAATGCGAGTCCATGCGACACCATCCCATCTCGCAATACGGTTCAGTGTGGTCGTTCCACTCATGATAAAATCACCGCCGGCATAGAGAACACCCATGCTATCTATCACCAGCGATCGGACGGTCCCATTAAGACCTGCTCCGAGAGGATCCCACTGGCTTTGACTCTGATTCCAGAGGGCAATATTGGCTTGCCCACCTGTTAACGTGAATGATCCTCCCGCATAAATGCGGTTGTTTTTCTGATCCACAGCGATTGCCGAGACCGGACCATTAAACCCTCCACCAAAGGTATTCCATGTGCTGCTGCTTCGGTCCCAACCAAAGATACGGCCCATCGTCTGGCCACCGGCCGTAGTCACAAGGCCACCTCCGAGGATGTCTCCACTCAGTCCACGGGTCAGTACGAAGATCGGGTTATAAATCAACCAATCATTGACTGTCTTCCATCCACCGTTAAACCACCCCGCAAATCCTGGGGTTGGCGAGGAGAACGAGCCACCAGCAAACAACACATTTGGCCCTTCGCGCAAAATAGCAGAAACTTCTGAACCTCCGGGCATCCCGCCGCTGATGGCTGAAAATTGCCCGGTCGACGTCTCGTAGTGGGCGATTTTTGACGCGACCACTGACCCTGCAAAACCAAACCATCCTCCAATATCAAGACACGGAAGCTCGGTAGAACACTGTGGTGCCGATGTTGTGTCAACATGGATTGCCTTAATCCAATCATCCACAATCTTAGAAAACCCCACCGCCTGCCATGCTGCACCATCCCACAAAGCCGCATTTTTTATTTTCTTTGAATAGGTGGTATTGGTTTCAAAAATCCCGCCCACTAAAAGCTTTTGAGCATCCAACCACAACATGGTCCTTAAATCACCGAAAGGATGGTCCCCAACGGTTTCAAGACTTAGGGTGC
>JBILMN010000095.1:0-11513 GCA_044375465.1 Oligoflexales bacterium
TAACTGGACCGAGTCTTGACCGTCATGGTCTCAAGATTTGATGATGATCCGATTGGCCAATTCATTAGGGTTACTGTGTCCCTGCAAGGGGAAATGGGTCGCTAGCACACGCCCGCAGGCCATAATCGCATCAGTTAATCCTTTTTCAAGATTTTGATCTCGAAGCCCGGCAATCATCAGAGACATCACGTCGCTCCATTGATCTGCAGAGATTTTACTGGAAATCGCGGCATCACCTAAAATGACCGCACGACGATCCTCGACCGCCAAAAATAATAGAATCCCCGTTTGTCCTTTTGTCTTGCCCACACCAAGGCGTGAAAACTCAATCTCAGCTCGCACTTCCGCCATGAGCCTCATATCCCTTGGCCGCGTGAGAAGCCAACGCGCAAACGCTGTGCGCCCGATCAAGCGAGACATAGCAACGGCCAAGATCAGACCGACGATAAACCAGAGATCTAACATTAAATCATCAAATGAGGTCATCCACGTTTCAGCAACGAGCAGATAGATAAACAACACAATCAAGGTCACCATGCGCGTCGGAGACGATAGGTCCAAACTTCTTCGTACAACGACGGGAACGATCTCTCCCGTTGTCTGCTGTTCTGCGTCCTTCACAGCACTCTCAAGCCGCTTTAAACCCTCGAATGTCAGAAGTCCGGAAAGCCACACGGGTATTTCGATTTTGGATTCATTCACCATTGACCTGAAGATCCTCCACCACCAAAGCCCCCGCCGCCACCTGACCAACTCCCGCCACTGCTACCACCACCCCATCCAGAGCCGCCACCCCAACTGGACCCGCCGTAGCTTCGAATGCGATGACTCCGGGGTGCGAGACCTAAAAATTGCAAGAGTCCCACCACCGGACCAAGAAGTACAAATAACAACACAACAATCAGCGTCACCCAGTTACTTGCGATATTTTGACCACTGCCTCGCGTCATCCGCGATCGCGGCATTCCATTGGCCTCAAGGTCAAAATTTGGATCCGTTTTTTGGATGATCGCCGCAACCGCGAGTAAAACCCCTCGGTCAAACTGTCCTTCACGAAATGAAGGCCCTAAAATCTGATTGATGATGCGACGGGAGTACGCGTCGGTCAGATCGCCCTCTCGCCCACGCCCCACCTCGATACGCACGCGACGTTCGTTAGGAGCGATGATCAACAGGATGCCGTCATCTTGGCCCTTGCGTCCTAACTTCCAGACGTCGGTCACCTTGATGCCGACCTCTTCGATCGATAGACCACCCAGACTTGGTAAGGTCAAAACGCCAATCTGACTGCCGCCAGAGGCAAAAACAGCCTTTGACAATTGTTCAATTTGGCCACGCGCACTTGCCGACAAAATTCCCGCTTCATCAACGACCACACCGGTTAATGGCGGTACAACGAATTCTTCGGCAGTGGCCAGCGACGTCCATGACATCAGCATTAAGCTGATCGCACCCCGTAAAATCTGTCCGAGCAGTCGGGATCTCACTTCTTATCACCAAAATCTACTTTGGGCGCTGCTTGAATCGTCTTGGCCTCAGCCTCGTCGACACTCCACTGGGGCATAGGCTTATGGTGATAGAGTATTGCATTCGTCCAACTGGTGAATGGCACCGTAACCTGATTATTAAAGAATTTGATCGCCTCAATATGGCGATTACGAGCTACGGTGATCCGGTTTTCTGTCCCCTCTAACTGGGACTGGAGCTCACTAAAATTACGATCTGCCTTCAGTTGCGGGTAATTTTCACTGACAACCATCAGACGACCAAGGGCCTGGCTCAGGCTACCCTGCGCTTTTTGAAATTCCGCAAGCTTCTCAGCACTCATGTTGGAGGGATCAATCGACACGCTTGTCGCCTTCGCTCGAGCCTCAACCACAGCTTGCAGCGTATCCTTCTCATGACTGGCGTAGCCTTGGACTGTGGCTACTAAATTTGGTACGAGATCCGCGCGACGCTTGTATTGGTTGGTCACCTCAGCCAGAGTCGCATCAACCTCGTTTTTTGCTTGGGGTATCGATTGCAGACCGCAACCAGCAAGGGTCAATGCGGCACACACTGTAAATATCTTTAACATGCTGTCATACCTCCTTATGATTTCTCTTGTGATACGTATCGTTTAGTCTTTGTAGATGGGACCCTTTGCCAGAGACACCCTAACACCTTCGACAACCATATCGATCTCATCACTTGTAATACCAAAATGCGGCGTAAAACGCAGGGCGTTCTTACCGCCGTGGATGACACCAATACCATGTAGCCTCATATCAAGCTCCACACATTTTTTACCTAACACGGTATAGCCATTCTCAGCCAGCTCCACGGAAAACAGCAGCCCCGTACCCTGGACTTTGGTGATAACCCCCGGGAACTCTTTAGCAAGATCCCTGAATTTCCGCAAAAATTCTTGTCCTTTTTCGACAATATTCGCTCGCAATGCGGGATTGAGTGAGTCCAACACGACGCAGGCGACTTCGAGAGCCCGCGGATTGGTGGTCATCGTGTTGCCATAAACGCCTTTTTTGTAAAGGGCGGCAGCAGCTTCCGACATCGCGAGTACTGATAATGGATATTGTCCCGCATTGAGGGCTTTTGAATAGGTTTCCATATCTGGTGGATCACAGTCTTCAAACCCGGGATAGTCGCACATGCTCAGACGCCCGGTTGCTCGCAAGCCGGCCTGAATGGAGTCCATGACGAGCATGGTTCCATGCTGTTTGGTGATCTTTCTAACCTCGTTATAAAACTCTCTCGTAAGAGCCACTCCCGGGTTACCTTCGCCCATCACCGGCTCGATAAAAAACGCCTCGTAGTACACTCCATTTTTTTCAGCGTTGGCATACGCCTCGCGAAGCTGCGCCACGTTGCCTGGCTCAATGGTGTCGAGCTGGGTATCATCGCGAAAACTTGCGAGCACTTTGTAGGATTTATAAGACGAATGAGACATCCTGGCCGGTTTTTCGGTTCGACCGTGGAAACTGCCATTTTGCGACAAATAGCGTATTTTTCGTCCCGCGTAGCGTCCACCGGGATCCGTCATGATCTTTGCATGAATGTCGCTGATGCGGCATGCAACTGTCATGGATTCCGATCCCGAATTCAGGCACAAAAACTTAGCGAAAGGCTTCTTGAGCCCTTCTTTTCGGGCGTGACCAACCTCATTGAACATGCGATCCAAAAACCGCCGCTGCGCAAAATTTGCCGTCATGATGTTGGCCATCACCACATCCTGGCTCATCGCTGCAATCACCGCGCTTGGACCATGGCCAAGTCCGAGCATCCCATACCCACCATTGTCGTGAATCACGGCCCCATGCGTGGATATAATCCACGGCCCTTTGGCTGCAAATGCAACATAAGGATTGATCGCATTATCTTGATAAAAATTAAGAAATCCATCCTGTAACGCAACAATCAACTCTTTTTCTGGCATTTTGAACCAATGAGACATTTCGTCGCGGCACTGCTGCCATTTTTTGTGCGCATCATCCACAGCGGCAACAAGATCTTGAAATTTCTTTGCCATGGACTCAATTACGGCATCAGAAAGGCCTTCGGTCTGACGCGCCCCCGCAAAATCACGCATCTCTTTCAGCTTGCTGAGAATCGACATTTTTGCCCCCATTCCCTGATTGAAGTCATTCGGCGAACACCCGTTTAGGCGATTAACTTATATTTCAACACCTCAATCCAAAACATCAGCGATCCTGACACCTTTTGTGATCAACTCAGCTGTCGTCTCTTCAGATCGATCGGCTCTGGCGATAAGTGTTTCAAAAACCTTTGTTTCAATAGCTTTAGAGATGCTCTGTTGCTTTGATAGCTCCAGAATTTCCAGCGCCAACAGCCACTCCGCACCATGATCAGACAGCACCCGTTCAACCAAAACATCTAAATTCGCGTGTCCATCAGGTGATCGAGCCTGCCGCAGTGAGCGAATCTTCGCATAGCAATCAAAGATACGACGCTCATCATCCGTGAAGGGACTAGTGCGACCAGGCTGTGTCGATACGCCACCCATTTCGTACTCACCAAAAGCTTCGCGATCAGCCGGTCCACCAAAAACACTCGTGACAGCCTCACCCACAGGCATATCAAATTCGCCCCAATCTGGCTCAAAATATCGATGGGCTCCACGGCTGACAACGCAATCAGCCCAGGTGATATAAAGAATTTTCTGCCGCTGGCGGACGATGTTTTGAACAACCCCCTGCACACGAAACCCATTCACGAAATCGATCACGGTGCGATGACCTTTGCGAATGCCTGCTGCATTGAGTTCCTCATCCGTCAAGTTTGATGGCGACTTGTGCCGCGCTGTGGTCCATCGGCCCATGGGTGAAGAAAATCCAGAGGGATGCCGCACACGACCCTGACCAGACAACTCTTTGTCTCCGTAGCAAATCTGTGTGGGCCCCGAAAACTTGATAAAGTGCGGCTCGCCTCGTTCACCATGCATCGCTGCCTCGTAAGCCACCAGAATCCCACTGATCTGCAAACCGGTATCCAATTGGACGGTGTTGACCGTCTGCGCTTTGCGCGCTTGTTCAAGCCCATGGACGCCGCCAATTTTAAACGAAAGCGAGCCTTCGAGATCATGCAGGACATCCGTGAGCTGGTCCATGCTTTCAGCGACAAAAAGTTGCGGCTGTGGCTCTGTGATATCGTAAGTGGTCTCGACACATTTAACGGTCAGCGGTATTTTGCGAACTCGCGCCGACAAACAGGCCTGACTCTCACCGACACTTGATAGGAGACCAGCGCCGTATATTTTGGGTTCCTTGAGAGGACCCACTAAACCATACTCCACAGTCCACCAGGCCATCCGAGAAACCTTCGTGGCCTCGGAAACAAATGACACGTTTTTGACCGCACGATCGAGCTCCTTCTGAGCCAGCTCGATTTCACCAGGCTTTGTATCAGGATTTTCTTTGATATCAGATAAGACGCGAATGGCTTCATAGAGGCCCAGATCCTCACGACTCATGATGGTTTTGTTGGCCATAGTAGCGTATTTACGCAGGTATTCACGATATGACGCGTCAGCAATAATCGGTGCATGCCCTGCAGCTTCATGAACAATATCGGGAGCCGGCGTGTAGGCAATGTGCTCCATGGAACGCATATCTGTCGCGATCGGCAGAATACCACGCGCCTGAAGATCCAAAAATGCGATCGGCGGAATGAAACCACAAACCGGCACAGCCCCCCAACCAAATTCTCTCAATGCCGCATCCATCTCCGCGACCTTGGGAATTCGGTCGATGGGAATTCCAGTCTTGCGCAGTCCTTCAATGTAAATTGGCACCGCGTGTCCGCGGAAGTAGTCGCGTGATTGACGCATGATATAGCGCCAAGCGGCATGATCGCGGGCCGTGTACTTACTGTAGTCTTGAACCGCGCAATAGCGCCGCAGGTAAGCCGGTAGGGATTCAAGACTGCTATTTGGCATAAACTCACAACTCCGGAAAATCTTGGATTTGCGCAGGAAAACGATACCCCGCGTGTGTGCGGGGCATTGTAACCATATCAATCCCTGAAGACATCAGTAATCGTCTTCCTCGTCCTCATCCTCGTCCTCTTCTTCGTCTTCTTCATCCTCAAACTCATCATCACCGTAATCATCTTCATCGTCACTATCGGAAGAACCTGCGACAAACTCCTCATCGGCTTCTTCTTCGTCGTCAATGCTTCGCGACCATGACTGGGGCTCGTCGCCGTCCTCGTCCTCGTCCTCAAGAGCCTCTTCTTCTTCCTCATCCATTTCCTCGACGATGAAGTCCTCGATATCCAAGTCACGGCGATTTTCCAGCCATTCCTTGGCGATCTCCTCATCTTCAAAGCCAGCTTTGATGGTTTTACCAGTGTGGATGTTATAGACCTTCCAGCTCACAATGACCCCTCAATAAAGTGTTCAAAAAAAGTGTTCAAAAACATGATCCAATCATACTTTTCATGCTATTTTTCAACGCTATTTCACAAAAATTTCTCAATACTTAGGGGTTTTGCCTCATGGCAAGTCTCCCTCAGTAAATTGTACGTGTGAGACCCGGTCTCAAGCAAGATGGCGCTCAGACCAATTTCTTGCGCTAGATCCCAAAGCCATTCGTGACATTTCTGGTTATGGTAAGCTCAACCACCCCGGCCCTTGGCGCGTTGCGTATTTTGCCGCAATGAGCGAGTGAGGTCACCCAGTTCGCGCCGAGGCGTAACGACCATCAAACGATCAAAGGCACGCCCCACCGACACTTTGAGAACTTGGCCAAGCTTATGCATAAGTTTATGACCGTAAGCATTTTGTCTATTTTTTATTCATTCAGAGGACCGATGGATCATTTTTCAAGGAGGTATCCTATGCGAGGCGTTTTTGTCAGTTTGATGTGTTGGGCTGGTTCGGGGTTTGCGGCAGTGGGACCACTCGTGCCCATGGGTTCAGAGCGAACCTTTGCACCCCATGGTTTTGATGATAATGACCAAATCCAGGTGGTGATCGAAGGCCATTTGGATAATGACTGTTACCGATTGAGCACCCCAGATATTGTGATTGACGACACGACCCATCAGGTACGCATTCAGCCGCGCGCATCGTACTTTCAGTGGCTGTGCCTTGAGGTTCAGGTGCCGTGGACCCAAGTCGTTCAGGTTGGATCACTGTCTGCTGGTTCTTGGAATATCAAGGTCGGAAGCAGTGGCGAGTCCGCAACCATGGACGTCAAATCAGCATCCGCTCTGAGCCCCGATGATCACGTTTATGCGCCCGTCGACACACTCTTTGTGGACGTCCAAGGCGGCGCTGCGACTGCAACGATTCGTGGTCATTTCAGCACACGATGTGCCGAGATCGAGGACATGATCGTCACAGACAGTGGCAAGACCATCGAAGTCCAGCCAATCATGACGGCTGGTTCCGCTCGTAACTGTCAGCGGGTCGAGACACCCTTTGAGCGGCAGATCAGTCTTCCCCAGAAATCACCAGGTCGCTATCTCGTTCATGTTCGCAGTCTTAATGGCTCCGCGCTCAATCACGTTTACGAGGTTCCTGCCGATTCAGTTGGCAAATAAGCCAGACAACACATCATCAAAGCGTGCTGGAATTCTGCAATCGCTCAGGTGCTCCCACAGCGGAGCACCTGGGGCATAGACCTAGGATCGCCAGACCGCCAATCGCAAAGCGACAGCCCTGCGCCCCGCCGTCACAACTGCCGCCGCGAAGAACACTGTTGGGGCCCGAACTAACGACGGGAGCGGTGACTGCTGAGGTGGAGTATTTTAATCAAACTAGACCCCATCAACCACTTGATCAAGATTTTCCGTGCAAACAGCACGGCACTATTGAATTTGATCGAACAAAGATTCGCCGCGAGCGTTTGGTTGACGGGCTGATTGTTGATTACAGCATCGCAGCGTTAATTTTTGGACAGAACGGGACCCATCGAGTCACAAATCGCTGCTCAGTTGAATACAATTCGATATCTATGGCGGCTAGCTTACGATTCATTGACGCACGCAACGGGTGGCATAACCGCTTGAAGCCGTAACATCTGCGACCTGAAATTGACCAGAACCATAAAATCCATAAACAAAGTTGCTGGAATTGTCCCAAGGTGTGCCTCCCTGTGTCGTCGTAGACCACATCCAGGAAGACGTTGAAGTACCTCCCGAGGGATAGCTGTATTCAGTGCGTTCAAGTCCGTCAATATAGGCTTGAGCAAATTCCTTGATTTGCGGCAACCGCCAGTCGGAAAACCCGCCAAAAACTAAGTCATCACAAAATTTTCTGGATTCCGCCCAGGTTAAAGTTGCTCCGCCGCCTCCAGGGTTGACTTCGGTCCAGATTTCTTTGGTGAGCAAATCTTGAAACATGCAATCGTCACCTGCGGCATCACAGTCCGACGAACCACCCGGAACTATAGTCACTCCATCCGGACTTGGAGCCAGTACACGCCAATCACTCAGCGTGCATAGATACTCAGGACCAAAATAGTTCTCAGTAAACCAAGGCCCAGGCGTCGTTGTGAGGCTATTTAGGGAATTACCAACATCCCAGTAGTCAGCAACGCCGTCCCCAACAGGGTACATCTTCTGAACCCCTGATCCTGCATCGATTAAGTCAATTCCGACAGCGGCTACTGCCGCTGAGTACGTCGAAGCTAACTTGATCGTCGTCGATGACACCCAAATAGAATAATAGGTCGTACCCACCGTCAAAGGAGCCGGTAAAGTACCGGTTGTCGTCAATTTAATAGGCGCGGGTCCGATACTTTGAAGAAATGTATTGCCAGTGATCGTCAATGTATCACTGGCCGCTGTCGCCGTGAATGCTTTGCCGATATGATTCATGTTGACTGGGGTGGCTGGATGATCAAAAACGGAAAGATTGAATCCCGAACGGCAATATTTTAATTTTCCAATGCCACCCGACTTGGCACGAAAATCATAAGGGTCCGATAGACTTGTCCCTAAAACAGCTGGATATTGCGAATTGGTCAAACAGCCGGTTTGATTGTCAGATGAACATTGAGTCCCAGACCATGTACCAGTAATTGTTCCAATAGTAACTCCGGCCTTGATATTGCCGGCAGACAATTGGCCCAGATCCGGGGCTACGTAAGTGCCAACACCCAGACTACCATCACACATTGTGAGCTTGGTTCCTTGCGCGATTTTTCCCAGGTCAGGATCAATGCATGCCCCTTGACTCGGATCTCCTAATCCGCAGACGATGATCACAACTAACACGGAGGAACGCCATGAAATTTGCATCGCCCTACGACTGATTTTTGATGGATGATTGATTGGCATTAATTTCATGTTCATGCCAGCCTCATTAATTTCTGACGCATCGCAACGCATATGTTGCACCATACTGCGTCGTGTTATGCTGATTTTCAGCCTGAGATCCGCCATTACCATGTACCCACATCGCCTGATTGTCTGAATTATTCCACGAAACAGCATTCAAAGTCGCCGTACGAAAAAAAACATTGGAAGCACCGGAAGAAGGATAATCCATCTCAAACATGTAGAGGCCGTCAATATTCGCCTGTAAAAATTCTTCATGAATTGGCAACCGCCAATCACTAAATCCCCCAAAGTCAAGATTGTTACAAAAACTGATGGCCCCCGCCCAAGTCAATCCCGCCCCACCGCCTCCCGGATTCACCTCGGTCCACACCTGACCAGTTAATTTATCCTGAATCATGCAATCATCACTGCCAGCATCACAGTCACTTGCGGTACCAGGAGTTATACTGGTCCCATTTGTGCTTGGCGCCAGAATCTGCCAATCACTAGCACTGCACAGATAATTTTGGCCGAAAAAACTATTGGTGTACCATGTCGCTCTTGATCCTCCCGAACTATTAGTGTCATCGGTCACATCCCAATGCTGAGCCACACCATCCCCTACGGTATTGATGCGATGTGTACCGGAACCTACGCTCGACAAATCAATGCCGATCCCGGCATTGGCATTTTCAATTGATGTTGCTAGCTTGATTGTCGTATTGGTCACCCATATCGTGTAGTAAGTTGCCCCGGAACTAAGACCTCCAGGTAAAGTTCCAGTTGTCGATACTTTCACCGGCACAGAACCGAGTGCTTGCATAAAAGTTTTTGCGGTAACAGTTAGCTCGTCTGTCGCCGCTGATGCTGTAAACGCTCGTCCAAAAAAACCCATGTTGGCATACGCATTGGGAAGATCCATAACCGATAGATTATAACCAGACCGGCAATATTTGAGTTTACCGTTTCCGGCAACGCTGGTTGAACGAAGATTGTAGGAAGACACGAGAGTACTATCGATTGAAGGGTATGATTGAGTTGCCAGGCATCCCGTCTGACCGCTACTAGAGCATGCCACACCACCTCCAGTATAAGAACCCGTAATTCCGGCTATTGTCACACCAGATCGCACATTGCCCGCGGAGAGATTACCGAGATCGGGTACCGCGGCAGTTCCTTCAGCGACTGATCCGTTGCACAACGACAATTTCTGACCAACTTGAACCTGCGACAGGTCTGGATCAAGACAATCAGCGGACAAAAATTTTGTCGCTACGACCGCAGTGTAGGAAACCGCTATACCTCTAGGCGGACGACGGGACAGAGGTTGACCCGCCCCATCAAGTGGTTGGATACAAACAAAAAAACTTGTGCCAATTGATGCCTCTATGACAGTGCTGGTGGCGGAAACGGATTTCTTGGTAAGAACTTGTGAACATCCGACGTCTGAGGCAATCGTGACAGCGTAAGACTCTGCACCTCGCGCTTTATCCCAGGACAAATTCACGCCGTCAGCAGTAGGTTCAGGATCATTGATTCGCACTGCGGCGGCGGAACTGGTCACGTCCGGTGTAATCTTCGATTCACACCCTGCAAGTAAGCAGATGATCGCGATGTTAAGAGCAGATATCTGCTGCGCTGTATGTTTAAGACAAAAGACGGCCACGCCTATCCCTCACTGTTTTCCTAGGACTTCGGACGAAAAGAAGACAAACTTAAACCAGCATCCAAAAAACCTTAAAAAACATATAACATATCAATTTAATTACGTAATTTCTCGCCTATTAGGACTCCTTTGACCCGCTAAAAAACACGGAAAATCATGAGGTTGTCAACCCTCTCGGCTGAAGACATTTGTCTTCCGCAGTCATTATTTTTTAGCGGTATAGCGGTGACTGAGGCGATCATGCCTCCGACTGCATTGAGAGGATCCAAGGCTTATGTCATTTAATCACAGCTCAGATAATCACAGCTCAGACACTGCGTTTTCAAATCTATCCAAAGACGCCGTCACTGGTAAACCTAGCGATGGGACCAACAATCGGACTAAAGATGAGAACGACGCAAAACATCCAACGCTCACGGCAGATTATTATATCGCGCTGATCGCTGAGGAGCGGCAAGGAAAGCCTCTTGCGACACCACCACTACGACTCCTGGCCCAATGTCCCGGGGCCTTGGGGCGCAGCGTCGGAGATCTATTGAAACGTCGGTTTCAGATTGCCAATGAGAATCTTCTCCAAAAAATCCCACGCCTCAAGATGGTCATGGCAGAACTGCGAGATACCTATCTCGTGGTGCGCCTCGAGCCTCCTTTGGAGACCCCAAACCACCTGCACCCCAAAAAACGGCGCGAACAGGCATTTAATTTATTTTATACGAGCCTTCAAGCTGCGGTGGCTTTGCCCAAACCAACACTTATCATTCGTCGAAGACGACCGGACCCGTCGGTTCTCTAGGCCTCTTATGCTGATGCGATGGTGCCAGCGGTTGGATCAACCCAGTGATCCCCACCGGGTCATAATGATCTCATACTCCTCCCGGGTCACTGGTTGAATGCTCAATCTTTGGCCCGGACGCAGGAGCAACATCGAATTGAGTAGCGGTGTCGTACGAATATCTTGAAGCCTCGCAGGCGTCTTAAAGGCTTTGACTGGCGCAATATCCACCATCATCCAGCGAGAGGCGCCCGCTTTGGCGCTGGCAGCATCAAAATACTCGCTCTTGGG
>JBILMN010000260.1:0-3488 GCA_044375465.1 Oligoflexales bacterium
GCGGTTGTATTGCAGCCATGAAGATCGTTTGCGCACCCAGCGGCACCAACTGCCGTATTCTCCCAAATATTGTTTTTGAGACTTTCGTGTTCATAATCCACGCCACTGTCGAGCACAGCAACGATGGGTGCACTGGAAAGGATCGCACTCTCGCTTGCGATCTTACCGCCAGCGAGCGTATTGAAAGCATCGGGAAGCTTGATGGTCTGGTGCCAATGCTGCATCGATGCGTATGCGGTCCCCCACTGAGCCAACTCGCCATCACTGAATCTCGATAGCTCATTTGGCTCAGCAAACCAAATGCGTCCTAAAACCTCCCACTCGCGCAAAACTGCGGCCGCATCCTCTTCACTTGCAAAATCAACGCGCGCCATCACGCCCTGCTCCGCGCCAGGAGTAAATCCGGAAACTGCTGTTCGCATGGCTGCCGGGAGCGAAAACTCAGGCTCCCAGTCAGGTCCTGAGACACCGGATAGATCAACCGACGTCAGAACATCGATCGTTTTGATCCGGCTATCGTTGAGATACTCAGCACTCAAAGTGCTGTAATGGTAGCCATATTCTTCCGCAAACGTGGCAAAAAATTGGCGCCCCATCTCACCCTCACCCTTGAAGGTCACAATGTAACTGCCGGGACGAGCCTTCATCTGCTGGTGTCGGCTTACGGGTGATGATTCTTCAGCCAGACGCACCACCGGCAGCGGTGCCCCTGCAGGGGCCAAAAAGTCGGGTTGGCCGCCGCCGCACGCCGAGAGTCCCAGACTGCCTAGCAAACTAGCAGAGCTCCACAGTAGCCGCATGTTCAGAGAAGATTTCATACCCGCTATTTCAACAAAATAACCACAAATAGGCAAATAAGTGCGGCAACATATTTCGCATTTTGAAGGCAAACGACGCCGCTGGGTTATAAATGCCTCTTCGTTGCTTGCATCTTGACGTCAAGTTATGATTAAAACTGAGAAAATTCAATTCTGCACCTTGAGTGGGCCCACATGGGTTGACCGCGGCAGCAGATTCACCAAGGCTCCCCCTGCTTATGTCAAAACTATTCGTTGTCTCTGCACCGTCAGGAACCGGGAAAACAACTCTGAATAACCGCTTGATGCGCGATCATCCAGCCATTGAAATTGCGATCAGCCACACCACACGCAAGCGGCGCGAGGGGGAGATTGATGGCGGCAGCTATCATTTCGTCACCAAAGAGTATTTTCACACCATGGTTCGTCACGGCGAGATGCTTGAGTGGGCGGAAGTTTTTGGAAATCTGTATGGAACCAGTCGCCGCGAGATTGATCGTATCTTTGCCAAGGGACACCACGTCCTTCTTGAGATCGATGTTCAAGGTTGTCAAAGCATTGTCCGCGGCAAACCTGACGCGGTGACCGTCTTTATACTCCCTCCATCCATCGAATCCCTCTGGCATCGCCTGGAACGCAGGGGAACAGACTCTCTGGAAGATCGCTGGCGGCGACTCCTTACGGCCAAGCACGAGATCGAGGCCGGCAATGTTTACGAGCATTTTATCGTCAATGACGATATGGAGCGAGCCTATCAGGAATTGAAATCGGTCATCATCGATGGCAAGCATTCCAGCATGAGCCACGACTCAGGAGTCGAGATGTGCCGCGCTTTAATCGCCGAATTTGAGACTTCAAAACTACTCCAAAATCTGAAAAAACAATTTGGTGGGGACTGATTGCCACATGGCAGAGGCGGCAGCAAAATCTCCGGAGGAACTCTACCAGGATCTAGCCCATCTGGTGGCCAAGAATATTCCCTCATTCAACGAGCCGATGCTGCGCAAAGCATTTGAGTTCGCCTGTCGCTGTCACGGCGATCAAAAACGGCATTCGGGGGAACCATATGTCACTCACCCAGTTGAGGTTGCCTCGATCGTTGCCACCTTCAAAGTTGATCAAGCCAGCGTGGTGGCGGCTCTTCTTCACGATGTTGTCGAGGATACCGAAGTAAGCCTTGAAACCATTGAGCAGGAATTTGATAAAACCATTGCAGAACTCGTGGACGGACTTACCAAAATCGCTCGTATCGAGTTTCGCTCAAATCAGGAAAAACTCGCAGAAAATTTTCGTAAAATGGTCATTGCTATGGCCAAAGATCTGCGAGTGATTATCGTAAAACTTGCGGATCGTCTCCACAACATGAGGACAATCAAAGCATTACCCGACTCCAAGCGGCTGCGAATTGCACAGGAGACAATGGATATTTATGCCCCTCTGGCTAACCGGTTGGGTATGTACGGCGTAAAGAGCGAGCTTGAAGATCTCTGTCTGCGGCAGATCAAGCCGGAGATCTAC
Organism: Oligoflexales bacterium; assembly: GCA_044375465.1. Classification (GTDB taxonomy): domain Bacteria; phylum Bdellovibrionota_B; class Oligoflexia; order Oligoflexales; family RGVZ01; genus CAMDKS01. Next base: position 2,316 of record JBILMN010000260.1, read on the forward strand.
AACGATCTAAAAGCGAAAATCGCGTCCAAAAAAGCAGAACGACTGCGATACATTGAGGAGGTCAAAGAGATCCTCAATGAAGAATTACATAAATATGGCTTCACAAAAGTAGAGGTCACTGGACGCCCAAAACACTTTTATTCGATTTACAAGAAAATGCATGATCGCTCCCTGCAATTTGAGGACATTCATGACCTCTTTGCGTTTCGAATCATCGTTGACTCCATTAAAGACTGTTACGAGGCTCTCGGTGTCGTGCATGCAATGTGGAAACCAATGCCAGGCCGATTTAAAGACTACATCGCCATGCCAAAGGCGAACATGTACCAGTCCCTACACACCACCGTCATCCGCCCCAGCGGTGATCCGTGTGAAATTCAGATCCGTACCCGCGAGATGCATGAAGTTTGCGAATACGGAGTGGCTGCCCACTGGAACTACAAAGAACGAGGAGCCACTGTCGCAAGACAAACCCCTGAGTCACAAAAAATGGCTTGGCTCAATCAAATCGTCGAGTGGCAAAAAGAGCTCAAGGATCCGGATGAATTCCTGGAAGCGGTCAAAGTAGATCTTTTCGAAGAAGAAATTTTCGTCTTCACCCCAAAAGGTGACGTCATCCAGCTACCCACCAAGGCCACCGCTCTGGACTTCGCATTTGCAGTCCACTCGGCTGTCGGCCAATCCACCGTCGGAGCAAAGGTTAATGGCCGCATGGTTCCCATCAAGCGGGAACTAAAAAGTGGCGACATCATCGAAATTATAACCTCCTCCAAACAGCGACCAAACAAAGATTGGCTATCGTTTGTCACCACATCTCGCGCAAAGAACCGCATTCGCGCGTATCTGCGTGGCGAACAGCGGGAAAAAAGCCGCCTATTGGGCCGCGATATCCTGCAGCAGGAACTTACAGACCGCCAGATGGACCTGGAAAAACTTGAAAAAAGCGGGGACATCAGCGTCCTGATCAAAGCGGCCAAAGAAGCCAACACTGACGACATGCTGATTGCAATTGGCTACGGAAAAATAAATCCAGAAGATCTCATCGCCCGTGCGTTCCCCCAGAAAGTCACGAAAACTCTATCGGAAGTCGAGGCCGCCCAGAGTGGGGAGGACGCGCAAAATGCACCGCAGAGCGGTGGTAAACGAACTGGTAAAAGTAAAAAAGGAATTCTT
>JBILMN010000261.1:0-3480 GCA_044375465.1 Oligoflexales bacterium
AAGGATGACCGCAGTTTCATCGGTGACATGATTTTTGATGAGCTTGCGCCGCCAAATCCAGGAGCGTGGACGATGGTTGACCCGCTTGATATGACGCGGCGTAAACAGATACCGGCGGGAACCACCTACGAGGACTTGCTGGTGCCGGTTTTTAGAGATGGCTCTCTGGTCTATCACAGTCCCGGTATCGAAGCTGCGAGGGCGAGGGTGAAGCAAGACCTAGCGATGCTGCACGAGGGTATTAAGCGCCAAACGTTTCCACACACGTATCCTGTGGGTTTAGAACGTGGGCTTTTTGAAAGGAAAGCCAAGATGATTTTGGAATTGCGAGGCTTTGACTCCTAATGGTCGATTTGTGTTAAAATCTCAGGGGTCAGAGCACGCAGCCGGATGACCTTAATGACCGTTATGAATGATGCAGCGAGTCAATGAGCCATGGAACTGAACTTTGCACAATCCTATGCTAACCCCCATGCTAACCCCCATGCTCCAGGATGTCCCTGGCATAATCTGGCGGCAGGGCTTGGCGCGCCAAATGTAAAGTGGTGCGAAGAGACCCTCTGCCATTGGCTGAGTGAACCGGCAAATGCGATTTCAAATGTCTCGTACGTGATTGTTGCTTTGATCATTTGGCGCCAAGCGAGGGGCCATGCGCAGCCAAGGCGTCTGGCCATGGTGATCGCACTCATGGGAGTGTTGTCCGCTGTCTATCACGCAAGCAATGTCTCGATCACACAGTTGGCGGATTTTATCGGTATGTTTATTGCACTTGGATATTTGCTTGCCCTGAATATCCAAACCCTGTGGCCTGATCTCGGTGTGCGAGTGGGGCGTTTCATCGCAGGGGTTGTGCTGGCTTTAACTCCTGTCTCCATCCTGATGTATCTCCAGCGGTGGCCGGCACAGATGTTGATTATGATCCTGGGTGGGTTGTTGGCAGTGCTGGAGATTTACGCCTATCGACAGTCAAAACGTTCTGGGCGTGATCTTTCCTGGGCATGTCTGTTTGGGATCTTAGCCGTGACAGCCACGGCCTTAGATCACCGCCGCGTGTTTTGTATTCCAGGAAATCACATCATCCAAGGTCACGCCCTCTGGCATGTATTTAGTGCGACTGCGATCTTCTTTTTGGCCAAGAAAATCTTACCACCCGGAGAGCCACCCAGCCATGGCCTATGAGCTCGTCATCTCATTTCACGGACCAGATCCTCGTGCACGGTCTCATACAAAAAGGCTTGTGGCCGCTTGGCTCGAAGCAGTCGGGCGTGGTGATTTCGTGGAGGGTGTGATTGACGGGATCGATACCGCTTTAACGGCTGAGGAGGAATCCACGGGCGTGACAGACGATGAACGGTTTGAAGGCTCACCGCTGGCTCTATTCGACGACGCGAAAAAGGTCTGCGAAAATATTGGCGCCGAGCTTATGAATGAATTTGGCGGCAACATTCGCTGCGCGATCCACGAGATTACAGATGAATCCTGGCAGCAATGCTGGCGTGAGGAGTTCACGCCACTACAAACTAAAAAATTTTATATCGCCCCATTGGGAGATCCGACAACGACTCCACCAGGACTGAGGCGTGTGGAAATTGATGCTCACGGCAGCGCCTTCGGCACTGGTCAGCATGCGACGACACGGGCCATGATCAAGGTTCTGGAGGAACACATGTCCAGCTGGGGCGTCCAGTCCGTTCTTGATGTGGGGACCGGGACCGGGATTTATCTCATCCTCTCTCATATACTCGGAGCCAAGACGCTCGCTGGAACGGAAATATCTGAAGAGCTCGTGGATTTGGCGCGCAATAATTGTGAATCAGCAGGGGTCCAGGCTGAAATCGTGCTCAGTCATAGACCTTATTTTGACAAAAAGTTTGATCTTGTGATTGCCAATATTTTGGCCCCGGTTCTCCATGATCTAATGGCAGACTTGGCCAAGCATCTGCAGCCTTCTGGTCGTTTACTTCTCGCAGGATTTGTCGCAAAAGAAGCGGCCGGAGTTCTCAGCAAAGCAACAGACTGTGGTCTTCGCGTTGATTTTGTGGCAGATGAACTTGGTTGGATGTGTGTGGTCTTGAAATAGTTTGAATGGTTTAAATGGTTTAAATGGGGACACCCGACTGTCCCCATTTTCCATTTTTTTGGCACTGTTTGCGACGTTTCCGATTAAATGGGGACACCCGACTGTCCCCATTTTTTTGGCACTGTTTGCGACGTTTCCGAAGTATTCAGTATCATGAGGTTTAGATTGGCTTGTGGTTATAGACTTTTCGTCATGCCACCATCAATCAGAATACTTTGCCCTGTTATATAAGCGCTTTCCTCCGATGCCAAAAATCCTACCAACTTAGCAACCTCATCAACGGTCCCGTATCGTCTCATCGGAATTTTCTGCAAGAAGTCCTGATTCGCGGGGAACGAGTCGATCATGCCTGGAAGAACGTTATTCATTCGGATATTTGTCGAAGCGTAACGTTCTGCGAATAATTTCGTATAAGCACTCAAGCCGGCTCTGACAGCGGAAGAGATGGGGAATTTTAAATTGGGTTCGATGGCTGCAGCAGTGGAAATATTAACGATAGAGCCACTACTTTGTTTCTCCATAGCGGGTACGACCAATTTACATATGTTGACGACATTCATGAACATCATATCAAATCCCAAATACCAATCTTCAGAGGATAGATCTAAGAGATCTCCTTTCGGTGGATGGCCGGTGTTGTTTACGACAACATCGATCCTGCCATGCTGATTCAATACCAGGTTCACAAGGCGTTCAAGGTCCTTAGGTTCAGTGACTGAACCTGTGATCCCAATGGCAGAGAATTCTTTAGCTAACGTGACGGCAGATCCTGATGGTGATAGCAGTGCCAGTTTATATCCACGTTCATGAAGGTGTCTCGCACAAGCGGCACCCATTCCCGTTCCTGATGCGGTGACGATTGCGGTTTTAATTTGATCCATAAAATCACTCCTGAAATAATCTAGCAAAACTGAAAAGGACGGCCGGCGGAAAATGGGGACAGTCGGGTGTCCCTATTTAACCCCTATTTAACGGGTGTCCCTATTTAAACGTTTATGACACAATGGATCAATGACGAGCACGTCCAAATGGCAATCAAAGCAATCGCGAAAAAATGGGGACAGTCGGGTGTCCCCATTTAAAACCGGTTTCTACATCGTCGCTGGTTGGTTGTTTGTTGTGATCGGGGGCGTGGGTGTGGTCACGCCACTGTTACCGGCAACGCCTTTTTTACTGCTCGCGTCCGCGTGTTTTGCCAGAGGATCGCAGCGATTTCACCGCTGGCTGATGACCCATCCGAAACTAAGTCGCCCGATTCTCGATTGGCAGCAGCATGGCGTGATCCGAAAGCCTGCAAAATATTTAGCGACTGCATTGATTGTGGGGAATAGTCTATTTCCGCTTTATATCATCCAGGGTTTGCCGCTGATCCTGCGTGTAGGAACAGGTGTCGCTTTAGG
>JBILMN010000096.1:0-11397 GCA_044375465.1 Oligoflexales bacterium
AAAAATCCCACAACGGCAAGCAGCCGATCGTCATTGTTCAAGATATAGAAAATCGCTCGGACGAGCATATTGATACGAAAGCCCTGACTGAGTTTATGGAGTCCGAATTGGTGAATAGCGGTAAGGTCCGTTTCGTTGAAAAAGGCCGTCGTCAGCAGGTCCTTGATGAGCTTTCGTTCCATAACAGCGGTGCGGTGTCTTCCAGCACCAAAAAGAAGACAGGCAACATGACCGGGGCCGACTTCATGTTGGCGGGTGCCATTTCAAGCCAGGTGCATACCCAGGAGGGGATAAAAACGGTAAGTTACCAGACTCAGATGAAGCTGATTAATATCGAAACCACCGAAATTCAATGGACAGACAAACACGAGATCAAGAAGAAGTTCAAACGTAGCGGAGCGAGCTGGTAATGGCTTTGATGCGGATCGCATCGCAAAATTGTTTGCTGGGGGTGGCCGTCTTCATAGGCGGCCTCTCTGCTTGTGCATCTTATACGGACGAGACCAGAGAGATGCGCGAGGCCTACGTCAGCAGGGATTACGACCGCGCGCTGGAAGCCCTCAAAAAATCTGGCGTGATGGAGCGGTCCCAGGACCGCCTGCTCTGGCGGCTTGAGGCTGCGACGATTTTAGACCGCAAGGGTGAACCCGAAAAAAGCAAACGTCTCTGGCTTGAGGCCGATCAGATTGCCGACGAGCTATACACGGTCAGTGTCTCGAAAACCGCGGCAAGCTTTGTGATGAACGATGCGTCAGCGGACTACGAGGGCGAGGACTACGAAAAAGTCGCCATTCATTCCATGCTGGCCCATCAGTTTCTTGGGTTAGGACGCATGGACGAGGCTCGGGTCGAGGCTAAAAAAATCAACAACAAATTATATGAAATTAATCAGCGTTACAGTGAGAAGGAAAAGAATAAATACGGCGAAGACGCTCACGCGCGTTACCTGAGCGGTATCATTTACGAGTCCAAAGGCGATATTGACAGCGCCATTATTGATTATTCAAAGGCGCTGGAACTCTACGAAAATGATTTCAGATCCTTTATTCGTGGGCCGGTACCCACGGCTCTCGTTCAAAGTTTATACCGCCTGCTCGGACAGCGAAGCCGCCAGGAGCGGATGGAAAAGTTGGCAGAAAAATATAAGGGCCTGGTTCGCGCATCCAAAACCGGCGACGCCGAAATCGTTGTCGTACATGAGGTGGGGCGCGTCGCTCGCAAGTATGCCAAAGATTTTGTATTGACCATTGGTGGGCAGATTGTCCGGTTTTCATTCCCTGCGTTAGAGACCCAGTCCATCTACAATGCCGGGACTGGAATTGAGATTCGAGGAGACCGGTTTTATGAGGCGGAGAATACGGCCTACCTTGACGCCATTGCCTATGCCACCCTGGAAAACCGCCGGGGCCGAATGGTCGCCAAACAGATGGCCCGACTGCTGGCTAAAGGACAGTTAACCTATCAGGCCGAAAAAAATTTCGGTCCATTGGCAGGTCTTGCCGCTAACATTGCAACAGCAGCGACCGAGACAGCGGATACGAGGTCCTGGACCACCTTGCCCCAGGCTTTCTTCATAAGCAGGGCCCGCGTGCCCGCTGGTGCTCATGACATTACGGTCAAGACCAATGGCCGTATTGGCGTCGCCAAACGGTTGAACCTCAACAAAGGCGAAATCGTGGTTCTGCGTAGCGTCGAATAAGTAAAGTTTTTAGACCAGGAGTTAATTTTGAGTCAAAGATATTTTGATAAAAATTTTGATCTGATGCTGAAACCAGAAAAGCGTCAGTTGATGCTAGAAAAGTTCAGCTCGACAGAAGAATACGCTCACTTTTTTGATGGTAAGCGCGTTGTGCAGGTTTACACTCCAAGCAAGGAACAGCTTGAAGGCACCCTGGCTCTAAAGGCGCATGACCGTGTTGTGTTTACCTGTTTAAGCCCATCGATGCCAGCCATCGCCAAAGGTGGTTTATTGCTGGTTGTCCCGCAGACATCCCCTCATATTATTTTAGTGCAGGCTACAGCGGACACCGTGTTCGACAACTACGTGATGCTGGCCTCAGTGGATCCTCGGCGACGAGCAAGATATCGGACGCGGATGGTGGCGCAGCTTTATGGGGTCGGTTACCCCATGTTTGATCATATCAAAGACCATTCAGCACGGGTGTTTCGATTGGATGAATATCGCAAGACGAAGCAAGGCGAATCATATATTGGCCGAGTATCTGACCGTGTTGAGGATTATGCCAAAGTGGTCCATGACGCCGCTACTTACATTGGCAAAGGGCGAGTGCCGGCAAGGTGCTTGATCGCCGACATCTCGGAAGGCGGTTGCTGTCTCTATGTCGCTAAAGATGCTGCGGTGGACGGGCTTGCGGAGACGAAACTGATTTTCTTGTCCATCGAGATGCCCCATCCAACAAAGCAAATGGAGGCGAAGGTCTTTGCTTCGGTACGATCCATGCGCGTTTACGGAGATCACATGATCTTGCACTGCATGTATGTGGAACCGCTGCCACAGAATTTTCTTAATTGGTAGGACCACGTGAAAAGGGGTGTTGGTCCCATGGCCCAACACCCCTGAAATGAAACTTCAAAAATATCTCAGCGACGGATCCAAGACTGATTGTCATAAGTGTGCTTGAATCCTGTGACAGCTCTGACGCTATTGATACGGCGCTCGGCGACGGCGTTGGATGCCGCATGGGTTGAAATGCCTTGTTTTTCAGCCTCCGCATAGACGGTCATCAGGGTTTGGTAGATGCCAGAGGCTTGCTTCAGGGCGACGTCTTTATTGTAGCCACGCAGCTCATTACAAACATTGATCAGGCCACCGGCATTGATGACATAGTCGGGAGCATAAAGGATATTTTTGTCCTTAAGGATTTTGCCGTGTTTGTGCTCATCTAAAAGTTGGTTGTTTGCACCGCCGGCAATGATCGGAAATTTGAACAATGGAATGGTTTCGTCATTGACGATGGCACCCAGAGCACAGGGAGCAAAAACATCAGCATCTGCGCTGTAGATCCCATGACCTTCAACGGCTTTTGCGCCGTGCTTGTCGACCAATGCTTTGACTTTTTCGCTATCGATGTCGCTGACAATCAGGTGAGCACCCTCGTCAGCAAGGTAGCCGCAAAGATACTTCCCGACAGCGCCACAACCCTGCACTGCGACCTTAAGGCCCTTGACGGAGTCCTTACCCAGGCGTTGTTTTACAGAGGCTTTGATGCCATGGAAGACACCCCAAGCGGTGACGGGGGAAGGATCGCCAGACCCGCCTGGTCGGCTTGACACGCCGGTCACGTAATCCGTCTCTGCCGCAACTTGCTCGATGTCACTCACGTTGATGTTAACATCTTCCGCTGTGATGTAACGGCCGCCAAGACTATTGACGAATCGACCGAAGGCACGGAATAGAGCTTCATTTTTAATTTTTTTCGCGTCGCCAATGATGACGGCTTTACCGCCACCAAGATTGAGTCCGGCACAAGCGGCTTTGTAAGTCATGCCGCGAGACAGTCTTAAAACATCAAAAAGCGCGGCGTCCGTATTGGCATAATCCCACATACGGGTGCCGCCAAGTGCTGGACCGAGGGTTGTATCGTGAATTGCGATGATGGCTTTGAGGCCGGTCGCTTTGTCATGACAGAAGACCACCTGCTCATGGCCCATCTCGGTGATTGTTTCAAATCCCTGCATCGTCATTCCTTCCCGAGTCCCGCGACTCTCCAAATTCCGTCGAAGTAAAAACCAAGCCTAAAAGGTGTGGAACAACGACTGTAACGAAACCTGAAGCCGTTGACAACATTGCCTTATCGGCCAGTCGGCCAGCCGTGGTGGTGTCTATTTTTAGGGCTGAGCAGTCGCTGTCAGCCGGGACCTAGTTTTGTCGTTCAGAAAGCCCTCAAAAAAGTCTATTATCTAGTGTTTTCCGCTGCTTTCCCGGATGATGAGCTGTTGTTCTTCCATGTCGAGAAGTTGCTCGCCCCACCAACGGCTGGACCCAAATTGCGGGAAGGCTCGGGAAAAACTGGGATCTTCCCACCTGCGTCCGATCCAAGCAGCAAAATGAACAAACCGTAGAGCCCGCAAGGGCTCTATCAAACGCAATGTTTCACGGTCAAATGGCCGCATGGTCTCATACGCGGCAATGGTCAGATTTAATTTACGCTGGGCCTCGTCATCGCGTCCGGGAATCATCAACCACAGGTCTTGAACCGGCGGACCCATCACCATATCATCAAAGTCGACCCAAAATGGCCCGTTTGCGCCCCACAGTAAATTACCGAGATGGCAGTCGCCGTGAATTCTTTGCAGACGCGCCGCGGCAAACCATGGTGCAGTCATATCACAGATGGATTCAACCGCTTTTTGGTAGCGAGACCTGATATCCACTGGAATGGAGCCACTATCGATGAGCCACTTAAGATTGCTGACTCCGTAAGATTCAGTGCTCAGTCTGATACGGTGATCGGCAGGTTTTATGGCGCCAATCCCGTGCATTCTAGCCAGCAGTCGACCAACTCGTTGGCAGGATTCGTCATCAAGTTCATCAGGGCTGCGCCCGCCGATTTTAGGAAACAGGGTGTACATCAGGCCGAGATGCTCATCTTCAAATATGGAGTGGCCATCATCACGCTGTTTGGGTGCAACGACTGGAATATCCGCATCAACAAGATCAAATAAAAAATCATGTTCGTCTTGAATCTGATCCCACGACCATCGGCCGGGGCGGTAGAATTTTACAATCACAAAACGGTCTGAGGGACTTCTTAAAGCCCTCGGATCATCAACTTCGATTTCCACCTCGTAGACACGATTCTCCATACTGTTGAGGGCCAGGCACCGCCCCGTGCAGTGGAAACCTGCGCGCTCGACCGCATCCAAAATATGGCCCGGGGTCAGAGCAAAAAAATGTTGAGTGGCCTTAGAGCCCCAAGGGTTCGTCAAAACACCCGTCCGCATTCGCGCTCTGGTCGCAGGGCCTCACAGCGTCCGCGCACGGTAGAAAGTTCATCACCGGTCAGTTTGCGAGCAGTCGAAACCTTGAGCGTGAAGCGATTTTTGCTTGCCCAGTGCAGTTCACCTTCGACCGCATACATAAAGTTACCGGGGACCCAAGCATTCTCCCGACCGACGAGAAAAATCTTGAGTGGGCCCGGTTTAATAAATTTAACCCAAGCGTCATCAAGCCCTTTGCCTGACCTCAGGTCGACCGTAAACGAGGTGTCCGCATCTTCATAACCCGGAACCTCCCAGTATTGAATCACAAAGGGGTTAAAGGCGATCATCGCAGCACTCATCGGGATGCCAGCCACTTTTTGGGCCTCGGCGCGGATACGATGGGTGTCTGATGGGCCCATAGCACAGCTTGTTTCGAGGAGAAATGAAACCATTTTGGGACGATTATAGTTGGTGCCCTTCCAATCAATGCGACCCTCTCCACCGGTACACGGAAAGCCCATCGCCATCCATCCAGCGTTTTTCTTGTGGCCAGGAACCCCGTCTTTGGTGCGGCAGGGGGACATGATCCGCGTGATGATCACTTTATTCTCAGGAAGATAAATGGGTTCGCCGTCGGTGAACCGCATCAACGTATCACAGTCCTCCATAATGGGATCTGATTTCACAGGTTCTGCGGACGGTGTTGATTCTGGAGACGACGTTATGGCTCGAGTTGTTGCAGATGGGGTCGATGCTGTCGGAGCCGTTGCGGGCGCTTTGGTTTGAACGACAGCTGCTGTCGATGGGGTTTCTGTGACGATGGACGGCTTTGCAGGTTGAACTTTTGCCGTTGGAGACACAGAGTCTTTGACTGTTGATTTTTTTGTGCACGATTGGGCGAGGTATACGAGGGTAAGTCCCGTGATAACCGTCAAACTTGTCATGACAGTCAAATCTCTGATGACAGTCAAACCTCTCATGACAGATGCGATCATGATCTTTAAACGAGTGTTTCGGCGCATAATGAATTCCGTTGGTATGAATGGGTCAATGGCTGCAAATTCTAAAATCGTTCTAAAATCGTTCTAAAATCAAATGAATGGTCCATTTTATTGAGTTTCATAAGCCAGTCAAATCCTATCACGTCCCAGGTGGCGATCGCTATAGCTTGGTCTGAGTGTGATGATGAGTTTGCGAACAGCCATCCACCCATATCCAACGCCCGCGCCAATGATCATGGGCTCTAAACTGAACACGGCCTCTCGCATATGATAAAAATGTATCAATGATGCTTCATGACTTTGTCGGGCAGCTTCAGCAATGATGGCGCCATCGATTAGGAGGGCCATCACCGCCATGAGTAGCAGCATACCGGCCCACAGCCCACTGCCGTCTGGTAGTCGGCGTCTAAAGGTCACAGCCAGTGCGATCATAGCCAGGCTCACCTGCCAGTGAAAATCTTGAGACTCCATTTCCGCGATCGCTGCGCCAATCAATAGCATCAAACTGCCTGGTGCGTGGATCATTCGGGTGATTTGTCTGATGAAGGTCCCAGTGCCGCTGGTGGCCATGGGGATTTTTAAGTGCAGGACCCAAATCAGTGCGGGGATCACGAACATTGCCAACATGATGGCAAAAAGTGGTAGCCGATATCGATGCAGTCCCACGTGCGATTGCTGTGAGGTGAGGAATATATGGACACCGAGCAAACAAAGAAGCGGACAGGCGATCAGTCCAAATAAGGGGGCAATGAATACACAGACGACCATTGCTGCGGTTAACATTGGAATCAGACGTGCATCCCGCGACCGTGCCCACAGGGCTGCGATCACCATGGTCAGCGTGATCGCAGGATGGAGCAAAAGATAGGTTCCAGTCAGGTGGGGGCCTTGAGCGATGCTGCCACGACTGAGCACGACCGCTGCCGCTAGGATTCCGGCCACCCAATTCGATGTGACAAGTCTCAGGGATAGGGCAGTCAAAAACGCAGTCATGGTGGTGAGATGTGGTGCGAATGCGGCGACGCTATCGAGGCGCAGTCGTTCTCCTTGGCAAACCAAGAGCAGACCCAGCACGGTTCCCGGTGACACGGTGGCCTGGGGGTCCAAAGATTGATATCCGGTGGTTTGAGGGTAGGGAAAGCTGGGGTCTACGCCATCTGGACAGAGGGGGCTAAGCTCTCGCTTGAAATACAGGGAGCTGGCATAAAACTCATTCGTGATCAATGGGTTGCGATGATCAAGCTGCAGCCAGATGAGGCGCGTTGAGATGATTAAACTCAATAAAATCAACAACACCACTTCAAATTTATTCGTGATCAGCCGATTTCGTTCGATGGCGGTCTCCCATGGTTTGCAATGAGCGGGTCAAAAAGCTTAAAAGTCACCGAAACTTCGCTCATTTTAGCCAATATTTGTTTAGAGTTGCAGCATTTTCAATGGAATTCCAGGAAATTCAACTTCATTTTCCCATAAATTGGCTTGACACTCTTAGAATCCGTTAGTAAATCTCGCTCGCTTGAAAGAATTCATTGTTCATTATGATTCAGAGGAGAATTTACTATGGCATCTGTTGAGCTTCGCCCAGGCGACACTCTCAATATTGTATGGTCGTCGGTCCAAGATACCCCGCTAGGTCTTCGCGAAGTCGAAAGCAATTTCGCATTCACCTACGAAGAACTCCTTGCAAAACTTCGCGCAAAAGGACGGACTGGTAAGAGCCGCCGTTCTGGTACCGAGGGTGCTCGTTTCAGCCGCGTTGTTGCTTTGGCTACGAATGCCATGCGTAAAGGTAAATGGTCCACTGGTGCTGATATCGACCGTGATGAAGTGTTTGAACGCATGATGAGCCGTTTCCGGATGCTGCAAGATAAAGAATTTATGAATATCACGGGGAATGCTCGTGAGTCACTCGTGGAGCTGTGCAATACCAAAGGCATCAAGCCTGCTCAGCGTAAAGAGCTGAAGGATATCCTTGACCGAGCTGGTATTCGGGTTGACTGAAGTTAAAGCGCGATTGCGATTTGTCTCTTCTGAAACGAATCATTGATTGTTACCATATCCGCCCGTGGCATTAGTCCGCGGGCGGATTTTTTTCAAAAAATGGTATCCGGATTTTTTGTTTGTATTGGATGGCCAGATGAGGAAAGCAAAGGTGTTTGCATGAATCAATTTAAAATTCTTGGCGTCAATCATTTGGGCCTGGCGGCCAAGGATCCGGTCAAATGCCGCTGGTTTTTGTCCGAGGTACTCGGGCTAAAGCACCTGGGAGATGAGCTGGTGGCATCTCAAAAAACGATGACGTCGATGTTTCAGGCTCATGTGAACCCCCAGGCGCAGACTCGCCTTGAAATCGTTGCCCCGGCAGAAGGTTCGACGGATGGTCCTATCAGCCAGTTTCTGGCAAAAAAAGGCGCCGGTATCCATCACCTTGCGGTCACGGTCGATGATATTGAGGCCGCCATCAGGCAGGTGACGGCAAAAGGCGTTCGCATGGTGGATCAAGTGCCCCGTGACGGGGCCCACAACACGCGGATTGCATTCGTGCATCCGGAATCGACGGGTGGAATTCTAATAGAACTCGTTCAAGAGTGATGTTCCTCGGAAAAATGAACACAAGCGCCTGTTTATGTGTCATGACAGACGCCCGAGTCCCATCCGGTCTCCTATGAATTCGTATCAACGGACTCGCGGTGAAATGAGCCTGGCAGAAAACTGTAAAAGCACGGCACAACCAAAAGCGTCAATACCGTTGAAACCATAACACCCCCGATGACTGCTATGGCCATCGGGGCGCGAGACTCAGCACCAGGACCAAATGTCATGGCCGCGGGAATTGCTGCCACAATTGTGGAAATCGACGTCATAAGAATGGGACGCAGACGCGTTGGGCATGCTTCAATCAAAGCTTCCCTGACCCCCAAGCCCTCTTCGCGCTTTTGATTCGTGAAGTCGACCAACAAAATGGAATTTTTCTTCACAATACCCGTGAGCAGAATGATTCCAATTGCACTGTAGATATTTAGACTCTGATCCATAAGAAGGAGCGCAAGAAACGCACCAGTGATGGAAAATGGAAGCGCAAGAAGAACCGTAATCGGATGAATGAAACTATTGAACTGCGCCGCTAACACCATGTAAGCCACAGCAATGCCTAACAATAACGCAAAACGCAGTCCTCCGAAGGCCTCCGCAAAAGAATTGGAGCTGCCACCGGCTACAATCCGGTAACCCTCAGGTAAGATTGCTGCGATATCTGCTTGTAGCTTTGCAATCGCGTCGGCCTGAGAAACCTTCGGAGCCAAATTTCCGTAAACAGCAATGGCGCGCTCGCGATCTTGCCGCGTGATGCTGGTAACACCCTTTTCTACGGCAATTGAGGCAACATCAGCCAGTGGAACAAACTCACCACGATTGTTGCGCAACATAATCTTGCGAATGTCGTCAGGATCTGCACGTTCATTCGCGGTCAACCTGACCCGCACATCATATCTGTTGCCGCCGCGGGTGAATGAACCTGCCGTAGTTCCACCAAACAAAGCACCGACCGTTTCTCCGATGTCTGCGGCACTGATACCCCTCTCCGCAGCCTTCCGTCGATCTGGCTTAACGTGAACTTCATCGACAAACCCCCGGAAGTCACTATCAACATCTGTCACAAGTCCAGATTTTTCCATTAACTCCCGTACCGTTTTGACTTTCTCCGTGAGTGTCGTCCAGTCAGGCCCCTTTAAGCTGAATTCTACGGGATACCCCCGTCGCCCACCAAAGCCATTTAGGGATAGATCCTGAACAAATGCGCGAACTCCCTTAATCTCTTTGAGGTCATTGCGCAACTTCACCGCAAAGTCTTGTTGGCTCAGTTTCTTCTTAAGAGCGCTGTCAATCGATCGCTCAGCTAAGGGTTTTAGAGTGACAAAAAGCACGGCGGAGCTCACGTCACCTCCGCCAAAGCCGCCGACTGACCCAAAATAGCGCGCCACATCTGGCATGCCTGCGACTTTGGCTTCAACCTCTGCCATTTTTCGATCCATATGATCCAGCGAAGAGCCTTCGGGTGTTTTTAGACGAATTAAAAGAGACCCTTGATCCTGTGGCGGGACGAATTCCTTGCGAAGAGGGCGCACCAGCATGAGGCTACCAGCGAAAATCGAGCCACTCACAAGAAGCACCAGCCAGCGGTACTGAAGTGCTTTTGGTAAAATCGCACCATAAAGAGACGCTAATTTTTGCAAGATCATCTCGATGCCTTGTCCAAGCTTCGTCTTACGGGGGCCCACATATAGAAACTGCGAGCAACGCATAGGCGCAAGAGTTAAAGCCTCAACCAGGGATAATAAAACGGCCACAGAAATGGTGATGCCAAACTGAAAAAAGTACTTTCCAATGACACCCTTCATGAAAGCTACAGGCAAGAAGATGGCCACCACAGCGACCGTAGCTGCCAATGCAGCAAAACCGATCTCAACAGCACCATCACGCGCTGCGCGGACCTTGCCTTTCTTCATCTCACGATGGCGAACGATATTTTCAAGCACCATAATGGCGTCATCAACCACAATGCCAATGGCCAAAGAAAGCCCAAGGAGCGTAAATAAGTTCAAAGTAAAATTCAGCGACTTGAGTACGATAAACGATCCAATAATTGAGGTTGGTATCGCCAAGATGACATTAATCGTCGCCGACATGGATCCCAGAAACAACCAACAGACAAAAGCTGTGAATATCGCCGCTAGTACGATCGTCAAATTCAATTCGTCGATACTTTCCTCAATAAACTTCGTCGAATCAAAATTGACGGCTATATCCATCCCCTCGGGAAGACTCTTTTTCAGTTCAGTGATCCGCTGCTTTACGGCCTTCGCAACGGCCACTGCGTTGGAACCGCGTTGCTTTTTGATTCCGAACCCAACTGCTGGCGCCCCCATAGCGCGACTTCGACGGCGCGCATCCGCCAAGCCGTCTTCAACCTGAGCCAAATCTTTCAGATAGATCTGGCTAAAAACCGGACTTCCGCCACGTCGGGCGATGGGAATTGCTCCTAATTCCTCCGCAGAACTAGCCTCACTCATCGAACGTATGGAAAGCTCCTTCTCCTTACTTTCAATGCGACCTGCGGGAACTTCAAGATGCTCTGATTTTATGGCTGCAATAACATCCGAAACGGTCATTGAAAATCTTGACAATTTAGCTTGTGACAGATCAACGCGCATCGCGGGATCCACAAGTCCGCCTATATTGACATCAGCCACCCCTGGCACGGTCAAAAATTTGGTGCGAAGTTGGTTACTAACAAAAGCCATCAGATCGCGCGGTGGCATTTTATCTGATGAAACCGCCAGCCACATAATAGGCTGATCTTCTGGATTTGACTTTGATACGCTTGGTACATCAGTATCCTTCGGAAAACGCCTTTGAATTTGTGCTAACTTGGTCTGAATCTCTTGAACAGCAA
>JBILMN010000262.1:0-3452 GCA_044375465.1 Oligoflexales bacterium
TATAGAGTCTTGGGGCAATTTTTTTGACGTGTCCATTCTGCAATAGACACCGCAAATCCTCACGCTCCCTAGAGGATTTCGGGGGAAATATCAACGCAGGTAAAGGTACTTTTTTTGGCATAAATTTTTTCCAAGAGCAAATTTATGGTTAAAGATATCATTTTTTTACATTTTTTGGTATAAAAAATGCCTAAAATCAAGTTTTTGGTATAAAATTTTTTTTTTAAAACCAAACACAAGACTTGGTTTGGCATGGCCCTGATAAGTCTCGGCGGCATCTTCTAAACTCTCCGCCCGTCGCGGGAGCCACGCTTGCCAGAAAATCAAAAAAAGTTGTAACTGAAAAATTATCAGGACTGATTTCAGATCCTAGATCAAAACCTTTCCCACCATTATCGACTCTTGGCAGAATCCTTTTGACCTTTAACCGAAAGCGCAAAAAATCTAAGCAGTGATATCCGCGTCAAAGCGCAGGCGCATGGGACTCTGCATGTCTCACCAGGTCTTGGGGAAGCACTAAGCTTCCAACCACAGGATGCCAATTCAAAATCGATTCGATTCGGCTTCAGTGTTGGTATTTAATCTCTCAACTCTCCAGTATTCCTTGCATGAACTCCGGGCCATCAAATGCTCGGAGATCTGTGGCTTTTTCGCCAACCCCAATGTACCGGATGGGAATCTTGAACTGATCGGCGATACCAACGATCACACCACCTTTTGCCGTTCCATCCAACTTTGTGACCACAATACCGGATACGGGAGTGACATCACTGAATGCCTTCACCTGCTGTACGGCATTCTGACCGGTCGTTGCGTCGACGACGATCCAGGTTTCGTGGGGAGCGCCCTCATGTGCCTTGCCGATTGACTTATTAATTTTTGATAGCTCATGCATCAGGTCGTTTTTATTGTGAAGTCGTCCGGCTGTGTCGATGATCAACACATCCATGCCCCGAGCTTTCGCCGCCTGAACACCATCAAAAGCCACAGCTGCAGGATCGGCACCCTGATGCTGTTTGATGACCGGCACACCATTACGATCACCCCACACCATCAGCTGTTCGATGGCAGCAGCACGAAACGTGTCTGCGGCGCACAGCATGACTTTCTTTCCTTCGGCGACAAAGCGTGCAGCGAGCTTACCAATAGTGGTCGTCTTACCAACCCCATTGACACCCACCACAAGCAAAACGAATAACCCTTGCTCCGGCACATTGAGGGGACGAACAGCTTCAGAGAAAATCGACTCTCCAATGGTGGCAATGGACTGCTTGACCGCGTCCCATGCGACGACTTGCCCGGATAGACGGGATCGCACCCCGGTGACCAAACGATCTGCGGTTTTGACGCCGATATCGGCTCGATAAAGAACTTCATGGACCTTCTCGAGGGTCGCGTCATCGATTCGTGCACCACTGGTAAAAATACCCGAGAGACCACCACTGAATGCATCCCTCGTTCTGGACAATCCAACTTTTAAACGCCCCATCCAGGAATCGCGAGTCTCAGATTTGATCGCAGAAATATCATCGTCATGTCGTGATAGTGGCTCCATTGCGACCGCGGGCGGAGCTGCTTTGTCGTCGCGCAAGACGCTCGCGCGCGATGACGCTTTGTACTCCTCAGAAAATCTCGCCTCTTCGCGAGCGCGACGAAATCTGACAAAGATCCAAAGAACCAAAGCCACAATGGCAAAAATAAGTACCGGCCCGCCAACCAAGAGCCACGTATTCGCATGATCACCCGCGTTGGCCAGATATTCAAAAGGATCGCTTTGCATGATGGACTCCAACCCTTTATAGTGAGTTATGGGGAAGAATTTGCAGGGAGCCTATCATAATGCCAAATTCCATTTTGATAAAGCGCGGCATCGCCCTTCTGGCTTTCTGTAATTTATCATTTATTACAAATAGTTACGCCGAAAACACACCTCCCGCTGAGGAGCCGGCCATCGCCTCGGAATCCGTGGTGCCCGAGGCGCTGGCGCTGCACGTTTGGGACCGCTATGTCCGACGTTTCCGACGAGATCACAATCTGGCACTTTCAGCTGGATATGGCTCCGCAAAATGGCATATCAGTCGTTTCGGGGATATCCGTGAAACAAGCTACTGGGTTGAGCAGCTCAGTTTTGTTGCCGATTACACATTTCACATATTGATCTCGGGAAAAACTGGCTACTTTTTGGGAAGTAGTGCCGGATACGTTTATGTCAAACAAGAGAAACTCAAAGACGAATTTCAGCCATCCCCATCCTGGTTACTACCGGGAGTGCGTGCAGGCTTTGTCTATAACTATGATCCATCCGGTCGGATTTTTGCTGGATTCGGCGCACAATTAGAGCGATTCAATGATCTGCGCACACGCAGATCTGACGGCGAGTGGCAAAATATGTCCACAACCGGTGAATCATTTCAGATGTTTGCAGGCGTAGATCTATTTTTCGCCATGGATAAGGCACTACATATTGTTTGGGTCGACACAACCACCTTTGTCCCCAAACCTGATGACGCTGCCGCATTTCTGGTTGATAGCAAAATTGGCCGAAGGGTCCAGGGCGCAGAATTGGGGTTGATGATTCACTTTCTATAGCGACCCCATGCTATACTTTTCTATGAGTCTCTTGCCCTTTAAATCGGAGCCCCTACATGTTCGGTCAGTCTAACAGCAATAAAAAGAAAGAGGACAACGACGGCGTCCAAAAAAAAAGCGCTCGCGGCAACATGGACGAATACGAAGCTCTGCGAACGATTGTCTCCGAAAATCCGGGACTGATGACCCGGGTTTTGGAAAAAATCAGGGTCCACCGTGCAATGAATTCAACAGACAATGACCCCTTGAAGCAAGCCGCTGAGGATAAAAAAAATCCAAAAGACAAAAAATAACGAAAACAACCATAAATATGGTGCAAAGCCCCATGAAAAGCATCAAGTCTCTTCGTTTCATCGCCGTCCTTACCTCTGGAATCTTAATATCTTGTGTCACGACTGACTCGGACAAGCGCCCTGAAGGCGTCGTCGTTGAGCGCAATAAACAGACAAAACCAGCGTGGGTTGACTCCCCCACAAATAAGCTTCTGGTCAATCCGACAGAGACACGCTTTCATTTTTCTCTACTGAAGCAACGCGACCTGCCCATTGCTGTCAAACAATCACAAACTATGGCCATCGACGCCAGTTTTGATCATTGGTTTCCAGGTTTTGAGCAACGACTAGCCGATTTCCCCCAAATTAATGGCCTGCGCTCATCTTCCAGAACCTCCAAAGACATGGAGGTTTTGATCTCGAATGTGGCTCACAAGATCCACAGTCAGGTCGCTCAAATTGAGGATATCTATTACGAGCGTATTCGCATCGATAACTATAAGCCCGTGCCTGAGCTCCAAGGCGTAACGGAGTACTTTGACGTTCATACTCTTGTTCAATTGCTTCCAGTGGACGGCGAAAAGCTTCGCA
>JBILMN010000263.1:0-3448 GCA_044375465.1 Oligoflexales bacterium
ACTCCTTTGTTTTTGTAGGCAGAGCCGCAGAAGACGGGCGTTAGCGTGCGGGCAATACACGCTTTGCGGATGGTGGACTGAATCAGGTCAACGGGAACTGGTTTTTCTTCGAGCATCAGATTCATCATGTCGTCTGAGAACATGCTGACGGCGTCGAGCATCGCCATGCGGTACTCTTCAGCTTTATCCTTGTAGTCTGCAGGAATGTCTGTCTCACGGATGTTCTCGCCCTTGGCACCATCGAAGTAGTAAGCCTTCATTTTGACCAGGTCGATGATCCCGTTCAGGTCGCTTTCTGCGCCAATCGGAATTTGCACCATCACCGCGTTGTGACCAAGTTTTTCGCGCAGTGCGCCGGTCACACGGTAGGGGTCGGCGCCCTGGCGGTCGAGTTTATTGATGAATGCCACGCATGGGACATTGTAACGCTTCATCTGGCGGTCAACGGTAATAGACTGTGACTGGACGCCGGCCACACCGCAGAGAACCATAACAGCGCCGTCAAGGACGCGAAGGGAACGCTCAACTTCGACCGTAAAGTCAACGTGACCCGGGGTATCAATAATATTGATCGTGATATCTTTCCAGCCGACCGTGGTCGCCGCGGACGTAATCGTAATGCCGCGTTCCTTCTCGAGTTCCATGTGGTCCATCGTCGCGCCGTCGCCGCCACCACGGACTTCCTCAATCTTGTGGATCCGGCCCGTATAGTAAAGGATACGCTCCGTGAGGGTCGTCTTACCCGAGTCAATGTGAGCAGAAATCCCGATGTTGCGGTAAAGGTCTAATTTTTTTGACATGTGTCAGCCCTTATTGAAGTTTGTCGCGAAAATGCAGGCCGAAGTTTTAGCCCCAAGCCCCCCAAGTTTCAAGTGAAAACATAGGGTTTGCGATAAATTTTTAAAGTCTTGGCCAGGGCTTGGCTGCCTCAGGCATGAAGCCCGAGAAATATAGGGCAAATATGCCGGATATGATCAATCATGACGTATAATAAGAGGCGGTAACGATTGGTAAAAAAGTCGTTCCCCGGCGATGCCTCGTTCAGGCGTCAGATTTTTTTGGTGATGAAGGTGGTGGGTGTGTCTACTCTCGTGGGTCGGTTCCTGGAAGATCGCTCTCGGACGCAGCTAAGACCGGAGCTTGCCGCATTTATTGCGAGAGCGGGCTCCGTCTTGATCGATAAGGATGAGCCGCTGCGACTGTCGTGGTGCTGCATGCTAGCCGGCGGGCATCTCTTGATTGAAGATGCGCCGGGCATGGGCAAAACCACTCTCGTGAAACTCATCGCCCAACTGTTTGACCTGTCCTGGAAGCGCATTCAGTGCACCAACGATCTCCTGCCTGCAGATGTGACCGGGGGCAATATCTATGATGACGCAACCCGAAACTTCAGATTTATGCAGGGGCCGATCTTCGCGAATCTTGTCATGGCCGATGAGCTGAACCGGGCTTCGGCCAAATCTCAAAGCGCTTTTTTGCAGGCGATGGAAGAAAACGCAGTCACAGTGGATGGTGAAACTCATGCATTGCCAGATCCTTTTGTTCTGATCGCCACCCAAAACCCTCTTGATAGTGCGGGAACCAATCCGTTACCGGAATCTCAGCTGGATCGATTTACGATGTCCTTAAGTCTGGGACTGCCAAATCGGAGCAGTGAGAAGCGATTAGTCATGGATCCTCCAAAGCGGGATGTCATGGCCACCCTTGAGCCCGTGATGACTGTTGAGACGCTCATGACGCTGCGGTCTGGTGTCATGGCCGTACACGTGGGCGAGCGGGTGGCCGACTACATTCTAGATCTTGTGGGTTGGATCCGCGAACGTGCTGACGGGATATCGCCACGGACGGTTCTGGCTTTGACGGCCTGCTCAAAAGCCTGGGCGTTTGGCGCAGGTCGCGATTTTGTCACGCCGTCGGACGTGCAGGCCGTGGCCAGAGCTGTGCTTTGCCACCGGTTGCTCCTGACGAATGATCACGGATTTCATCATGCCAAGGAGCTGGTTGATGCAGCGTTAAAATCAGTGCCCGGAGAAGAATGATGAGATCTGGCGCAGCCCAGTTTTTCGGCGGGGCGTGGTCCAAAATCAGAAATCTACGCGCGCCGCAGCGTGTGTACATCATTCCAACCTGGTATTGTCTACTGTTCAATGCCCTGCTTTTCTTTGTCTTTGGCTATGGGTTTTGGACCCATAGCGTGATCGTTTTCAGTGCGGCGATTCTGGTGGTTTTTATTGAGCTTCTGTCGATGATCGAAGCCCATGTGAACCTCAGAGACATGAATCTTGAGATTCACAGAGGCGCCGCCACGGAGGCCGGTGGAACGTTGACGTTCTGGGTGCGGGCGATGTCACGCAGCCAAAGCTTCGGCGTGCAACTTTACCCGTTGCCAGTCTGGTCCAAAGCTGACTTAAGCAGCACCGCTGATGTTGCGCGCAAAAAAACACCCATCAGACCTTGGCCCAAGTATATGCGGCACGAAATGCTCCAAGCGTTGCGGTTTTGGCGGTCATCTGCCGATGCTACAACGCTGGGTGAGCCAAACGAAGTGACGGTGAAGACCTTGACTGCGAATGCTCAGATTTTGCCCGTTTTACTCCAGGCGCAACGTCGTGGGATTTATCCGATGCCTGACGTGCTAGGTGTTTCGATGTTCCCATTTGGTTTTTTTCGTGTCCTTCGTCCGTTCAAACTTTCAGGGCACTTGGTGGTTTATCCGCGGCAAAGTGGCGCGGGTTATCATGCCCATAACGGCTTGCGAGATCAGCAAGAACGCTCGGCGGAATCAAGAGACGCGTTACGTGGATCTACCGATCAAGCGCTGAAGCAAACGCACGGTACAAAAAATGCGGCAACGGAATACCGCGAGCATCGGCCATTTGCCGCGGGCGATAGCCTGCAGCGGATTGACTGGAAAGTGTCGTCGCGCCGGCGCAGAAAAATGGTAAAAGTTTTTGTCGGTGGGCCGGCTTCTGAACAGCGAGTGTTGCGCTGGGATGATACGGCAAAAGCGGATCCCGAATTGAGGCTTGAGCAGTTGTGTCTTTGGGTGCATGAAGCCCACAGAGAGCATGTTCCTTTTGCCCTGGAACTCCCGGGAGTGCAGACGGCATTTGCGACCAGCGAGGCGCACACACAGCATTGTCTTCGCCTTCTGGCAGGTTATGACCCGCATGGCGCTGCCGCCCAGGTGGCATCATGAACATGTCGCAAAAACCGTCAGAGATCGATGCGGGGATGTTGGCCTTAATGGCTTTCTTTGTGGTTTTTTTTGCGGCTCCTCCTCTGACGGCAGTGCGTGCGATGATGCTGGGTGTCGTGATCTTCTTGTCTTGTCTTAGCTGGGTCTGCCTCAAGCAGCGGTGGCCACTCAGTGGATGGATGCGGATGGTCCTGGCAGCGAGCATTGGCATGGTGATCTACCGCTGGCTATACGTGGCAAAAAGAATAG
>JBILMN010000097.1:0-11347 GCA_044375465.1 Oligoflexales bacterium
AAAACGCAGCACCCTGTTTTTGATGTCCGTTAAACCGCCGTGAAAGTCATGGATCTGACCCAAGGCGTCTTCAAACATAGCGTTCATCGTAAAGTCACGACGGGCCGCATCAGTGGCAAACGAGGCTCCCTCAAAATCAACCACAGCATGACGGCCATCTGTTTTCACATCGCGGCGAAGCGTGGTGATCTCAACGGGGCCGGAGTGGGTCATAATGGTTACGGTTCCATGTTCAATGCCCGTTGGAATGACCCGCATATGATGCGCATTAAAAAGAATGCTGACCTGCTCCGGGCGTGCCGATGTAGCGATGTCATAGTCCTTCGGGACCAATCCCAGTAACCGGTCCCGCACACAACCTCCGGCAAACATCGCCTCATGTCCTGATTGTATGAGAATGTTCAAGACGGCCTTGGCGTCATCGTAGGTGGTGTGCACAGTTTCGCGCGTCATGCTCAGGCCCCTGTATTCACGGATTGATAGCGCCGGGCACCCGCACTATAAAATTTGACCGCAGCCACTGTGAACGCTATGGCAACCAATAGATGCATGGCTGCTTCAGGAAGATTTTGACGCCCAAAAAAAATCTCTGAGGGGATTGCAGCCATGCTGGCAATCGGCAGGAGGAAAGAAAACAACCACTGCATCAAACGGGGGAAAACTCCCGTCGGATATTTGGCCAATGACTGCAATGACCAGTAGGCGTCCTCACCCTCCGCCAATTTCTCGGCGAAAAACGCCGGGGCAACGACGAGCAATGCAACCCCATAGCGCACCGCAAGGCCCGCGAGAAAAAATAACCCGAGACCAAGGACATTGATCACGGTGAATCGCACGCCATCCGCCACAAGCCGCATGCAAAACGTCCCAAGCAGTCCGATGCTGATCAAGATATTGGGGGTGTTGCTGATAATAAATTCATTGGCAGCATGCATGCCTACCAGTGGATGCAGCGGTTTTAAAAGGACGTAGTCCATCCGGCCAGACCAGACAAACCACCCCGTATGGAAGAGGCCACTGATGCACAGGGACGTGAAAATTTGATGCCCCACATTGTACAGACTCGCTACAAACATCACCTCGTTCAGAGACCAGCCTCCCAATTGGCCTCCCGCAAGATTGACCCCCAAGGCTAATCCCCCAAAGTTTGCGGCCATGAAAAAACTTTCAAACAGTAAAAAGAACATCACATTACTTCGGTACGCCAGCATGCTTGAAACGCTGATGGCAGCCACTCGCCGGAAGATCTTAAGGTAGTAACGTATCATATCCCGATGGCCTCAAATTTGCGGATCCCCCGACGCCACATTAAACTAACCATAACCAAAACTCCGGCACAAACTGCGAGACCCTGTAGCGCGATACCTGTGAATTCATGCGACGGAATGCGGCCCATGAGAGTCAGCACGGGAAATCCCACCATATAGTACATGGGTGTCCATTGCACGATCGTCGTTGCCCAAGCTGGCAGCAAATCAACCGGAAACACGGCGCCGCTGGCGGCAAAATAAAGTGCAATGAAAAAAGTGTCTGGCCCCCAAATCTGAGACATGTCAAACGCAAACAGTCCGACGGCGATCCTGACAAGCCATCCACTCATGAGGCCGATGACAACGGCCGCCGTATATTGCCACCAAATAGACCCAGGGGACGCAGACAGCCCCACGGAAAACTCCTGCCAAAGTCCGGGAACAAAAGCCAGCGCAGCGCCGAGCAGCGGAGACAGTAAAATCGCGTAAGTCAGTGTGAATGCCTGACTCCGAAGCATCGCCTGCAACAAAAACGGAAACGGTCTGATGATGGCGTAAGATAATTTTCCAAGACGGATGTCACTACCGACCTCCCGTGATGAGGCATGATGCTGGATGCCGTGATGAAACGAGGCGAGGGCAAAATACAGGACTAAGCCCATGGGACGATAGATGGTCTGTGCGGGATTGGCTGCGGCGGCCTTGTACCAAAAAGCAATAAAACCAGCGTAGGCAAAGGCCTCTGAAACCACAAAAATTGCCAGCGCAGCACGGTAAAGAAGTGCCGCCTGGAGGCATTGACCGAAGTAAACGGCGCAGGCCTTGGGTAAGCGCCACGCACCGGATGGACTGGAGTGAGGCATCTCTGAGGACGTGGATCTGATCATGTTCGGGAGCGGTGCGTTCAAGTTTGCATTCCCTCCGGATTGCGCCGATAAATTTCCGAAAATATCTCATCAAGCCCACGCTCACTCACAGAAAAATCCAAAATAGACTCCGGGTCAACGTGTTCAAACATCTGTTTGGTCGTTGTTCCAGCTATTTTTGTCGGAACGGCAAAGGCAATGGTTTTGTCAGCACCGTCACGAGCCGAGTCATCGGCAGCAAGCAGTGTCAGTTCCTGATGTCCCTGGGCCCATGCTGTGAGCCGTGCGGCAGTTTGTGTGTCCCTAGCTTCGACGTGAAATAGTCGCTCGCCCTGCACACGCGCATCAAGGCCCGTCAGCGGGCCGTCATAGACCAAGGTCCCATGATTGATCAGAATGACGCGCCGGCAAAGCTCTTCGATATCTTTTGTGTAGTGGGACGTTAGGATGACGGTGATGCCCAATGTTTTGTTGGCCTCCGCGAGAAACGAACGGATTTGCCTTGCGGCGTTGAAATCAAGCCCGATGGTTGGCTCGTCAAGAAACAACAATTCCGGCTCATGCAAAATGGCCAGAATCAGTTCCATCTTCATGCGTTCGCCAAGGGAAAGTTTGCGCACGGGGATGTTGAGCTTTGATTCGATCTCGAAGAGCTTCAAGCAAAGTTTCAGTCTGTCCTGATACCGGTCCTCTGGTATGTCGTAGATCGCCTGACTCAATCGAAAGGAGTCGCCCGCTGGCAAATCCGGGTGCAACTGATTGCGTTGCCCCATGACCATGCCGATACGACGAAGATAGGCTTTCGGTCGCAGGGCGGTATCGAATCCGCCGAACGCCTCGCAGCGCCCCGCACTTGGCGGAATGAGCCCCGTCATCATTTTCAGCATGGTGGTTTTACCGGCACCATTGGGTCCGAGAAGTCCGACAAATTCTCCTTTGCGAATGGTGAATGAAGCTGGTTTCACGGCATAGACCGGAATCATCTCACGATGAAAAAAACTACGGACGGCACCACTAAAACCAGCGTCTTTTTTGAACGTTTGGTAGGTTTTCGTCAGTTGTTCGACTTTGATGACGACTGCGGACATGGATTCATCGCCTCCAACTCAAAAACATCACGGCAAGTTGACCTCGCAGATGCGTTGGGAGTTTATCATGCATCGTTTGAGCGGTCACGGGATCTCAAAGTCGCGGGTGTCGCGCGTTTTAGGACCCTGCGGGTTTCCCTTGATTTTGAAGGGGGAGTCGGGCGCTTCCTCGGAGTTCAGATTTAACATAATGTAATAATTGAATAATATAACGCAAATAAGCGCTAAAGTAGGGTGCCTTTCATGCCGATCCCCTCCAACAAGCGAAAAAAGGTTTTTCTGCCATGGGACGTCACGCCACCACAAATGACCAGTTTAGTCCTGACCTCTTCTGGGCAGCAGCACTGTTGATTTGCGCGATCAGTTTTGGCTGCGAGTCAAAGATTGAAGTGGAGAAAGTCGATGCCACCAAAACGGCTGCATCAGCCACGGCGCTGAAACCCATCACCGCCATTCCAGGAGACGTGGTGACCATCAGAGGTATCGGCTTCAAATCAAATCGCCAAAAAAACTTTGTTAAGATCACAAACTCCAACGGAGACGAGATTACAGCTCCCGCCACCGTGATGAGCGATACCGAAGCCACATTTGTGATGCCCGAGGGTGTCGGGCTTGGTCTGACCTCTGTGGTGATTGAATCTAACGGCAAGCAGCTGACAGGACCTATGAGTTTTGTGGCGAATCTGGCGGACAATGCGTTACCGATTCTCATTGATGACGCAGCAGAAATTTGCAGCACCAAGCAGTATATCGATAAAAATGGAGACATTCAGACCGGGATCAAGAATTGTTCTGGATCGACCATCGATTTAAGCAATCTCACAGCAGGTAACATCAAGTCAGGCGTCACCATCAATGGTGTGACTGGCACCCTCACGCCAGCTCCTGCCAACTGCTCTACCGACGGCGCCACGGGCTGCGTCACCACGTCGTCATTTAAAGCAGCGAATATGACCAACGTGACTGCCGGCAACATCAAATCCGGCGTGACGATTGCCGGTCAACTGGGAGCTTATCCATCGGCGACCAATCCGTTGCCGGGAGCTTCTGGAACTGCAGACCTTGACGCAGCGACGTTCCATGCGAAGGTCAAATCGTCCACGGCGTTTGAGTACTGGGACTCGGCCGGTGCCCGTCAGACGGGAGCGGGGGATGCCGATAT
This sequence comes from Oligoflexales bacterium, assembly GCA_044375465.1. Taxonomy (GTDB): domain Bacteria; phylum Bdellovibrionota_B; class Oligoflexia; order Oligoflexales; family RGVZ01; genus CAMDKS01. The sequence goes on from JBILMN010000097.1 coordinate 4,367, forward strand.
TTTGGCGGCCAATATTGCCAGTGGCGTGGATATTTTTAACACGACGGGTACTTTCACAGGCACCGCTCCCAATGCCTGGGACGTGCGTGTCGGTGCTGTCGTCAACGGCGTGACCGGTAAGCTTAAAGTCAACTGCCGTAACCGCGCAAACCCAACCGTCTTTGATATCGATCAAGGTCAGGCAGCCACCATCACCACAGGCTCACCGGGAAGTATCAATATCACAGCTCATGGCCTCGCCAATAACACCATGGTCCGCATCAATTATTTAACAGCACCGACTGGTCTTAATAACTCCACCATCTATTACGTGGTCAATGCAGCGGCCAACACGTTTAATGTATCGACCACTTCTGGCGGTGCCGCGATTAACATGACAACTGTCGCAGGTGCTAACGTCACCGTCCATAAATGGCAGCCCACACCGCAGGTGGCGGATATCTGGGATACGATTGACGACTACAACAATAATACTTCCGGCCTACCTGGTACGGTGATCTCAGGTTGGACCAACAATGACTGCGGGGGCGTTGAAGCCTCAGCCGGTGATGACAACGTTTGGAAGGACGTGACGACCAACTCAGGGGGTGCGGCGTCCAATTGTGCCGCTGACGCTGCTCGCTGCACCATGCAAGATAAGATTACTGGACTTTGGTGGAGTAAGCAGCAGACTGATGCCACTTGGTGGCAGGCCGTCTCCGGCTGTCAGAATCTCAATCATAACGGTCAATCAGGCTGGCGCCTACCGACCCAAAAAGAGCTGATGGACGCCTACAATCACGGCATCCGCTCTGCGGCTTCTGACAAATGGGCCACCGGAGCGAATAACGACTGGATCATGGAGGCAGCGATGAGAAATGCTTATTTCTGGTCCGCGTCTTCGCTGTCCTCCTTCACAGACAGCGCGTGGTCCGTATGGCTGGCTTATGGCTACACCAATATCAACGCTAAGAAAGACCCCTTCCAGGTTGTTTGTGTTCGTTGAGTGAGGTGGTCGCAGCGTCCCTGCATTTGATCGCACCCAAAGATTTTTCTAATTCACTTCGATCCAATACAAAGTTGAGATTGTCCCGATCTCTCGCTTTCTAAGCGCTGCCGCTATAGGCCTTCAAGTTCAAAAATGATACCATTTGCAAGAGCTGGTATCAGTGTTGCATCAGAAACAGGCACGGGACGTAACCTCACCTATGGCAAATCTACTGTTTAAAGAATTCATGGGAGACTTCATTACCCTGCTGGTGGTCATTGATCCATTCGGTACGGTACCTCTATTGGCTGCTGCCACCCACAATACGAAGGAAGTAGAACGACGGAAACTGGTCTTGAGGGCCGTGTTTATCGCAACATGTGTGCTGTTGGGGTTTGCGATTTTTGGCAATTTGTTACTTGGTGCCCTTGGGATCGCGTTCTCATCGTTTCGCATCGCTGGCGGTATTATTTTATTTCTCGTGGGGCTTCAGATGGTGTTTGCTGATCACACCGCAGAGTTCCGCGCTGCGCAGGCAGAACAGCCAGGGCGGGATTTGGCGGTTTTTCCAATTGCGTTACCCTACATTGCTGGTCCTGGGGCGATGCTCGCGGTGATGGTAGAGATGCGCAATCTCACGGAATCTGCAGTCCAGTTTGCACTCAAGATCACGACCCTTTTGTTGGTCATGCTGGTGACCCTGGTCACGCTTTTATTCACGACGAAACTGCATAAAGTGATGGGACGTACGGGCGGAGAAGTGATCGGTCGGGTGATGGGGATTTTGTTGGCTGCCCTTGCGGCGGAATCTGTGATTCGGGGCTTGCTTGAGGCGCTTGGTCAAGCGCCCCTGTAAATGCCACTTTAGGCGTCATGTCAGTGCCACAACACCCGTCTGATTTTCTCTAGTAGCTACAGACCCAAGCGCGTTCTGAGCAGTCTTGCGCCCGGCTGCCATCGGCATTGACGCAGGCTCCTAAGCTTGCCTGGAACGCAGCCATACGCGTGACGCCTGTGCCCCAGGAAATGCGCTGGGCTGACTTGCTCGTCGTGACGACAGCACAACCACCTTGAACCCAAACCACGGGCTGACAGTCACTGGCACCGCAGTTTCCGTTGGCAACATTCACGGCGAAGTTGAAATTAGGTTGGCTCCACGAGCTGCCTAAGGTGTCGGTTGAACGACTATATGCAATGGCTCCGAAAGACGCGTAGCGAGGCAGGTAATTGAAAACAGGATAGTAAGAAAAACCACTATAGTTCGGATAATACCAGTAGCCTGGCGTGTACATCCACGGGACATAGCCCCAGACGCCAGGATACCCGGATGCGGAGATGTAATGGAAGTAGTATGGGCCGTAGGCGAATGCCGTAGATGCCGTGAGCAGAGCTGCGGCTGCTAAAAGTCTTTGCAGAAGTTTGATCATTTGGAGGGGGCCTCAATTTTGGGTGATTGACACAAAGGATGCGAGAGGCCGGTATTAATGCATCCGGGAGATCTCTGTCAACGGGCATTTTGAGGATTTTTGCCTAATGATTTCAGCATCTCTGGACTGGGACGATGATTTTTGATGGCGTCCTCACGAAGCATCTGTTCAAGCTTCTCCTGGCCAGCGGATGAACGGAGATCGAGGACCGCTCCACTAGGCAGACGAAGCTGGGGGTTTTTCTTTTTGGCGAATATCCGTTTAAAGGGTTTCACGGATATCATCAGTAAAATGAGAACGATCAAGGCGATATTACGAGGCATATAAATCCTTAAAAAATGCGGGATCGTCAACCATTCTAGAGACATCGCTTTAAACAACAAAACTTAGCAATCGGGATATGTCCAACACGTGCAATACTTTGCCCACTCATCTCCATCATAACCAAATGGCGGCCCAAACAAGCACTTATAGATTTCGACCTGGTCCCAGGCCGTAATCGCTCCATCGCCGTCGAGATCATAAAAATATCCTGGTTTTAATTGGTCCGCCCAAGAAAGCTTTTGGGTTTCCGGATTCCAAGGCGAATACAAAACCAGATTTGGATCTGTTGGTAAATTCATCCATCCGCCGATATTGTTCCAAGCATCCAGATCATCCCAGTCGAAGCGTCCATCGCCGTTAACGTCGACGGTGCATCGATTTTTGAGGGCTTCTTTGCAGGCCTTGCTGCCTCCTGCCTTGGCCAACCCGCCCGCTAAATAATCCGCATTACCAACGTAGTCATCTCGCACGGTTTTGGCACAGCTTTTAGCGACGGCCTCCCTGGCACGGCATGTAAACTGTCGATAAGAAGGCCGCAGCGCAGACACAAGGATGGCAAGAACGCCCACAACGACCATTAATTCTAACAGACTGAAAGCATTTTCTGAAAATCTTGATGACGAATTTTGATGCATGGACCTAAAGAAGCCTTAATTGTGAGTGGGCGAGTCTAGCAAAGTTTTTTCGCCAAAAACATCAGGGAAATAGTCTTTCACAATGCCTACAAGCTTGTGCTAAACTGCCACGTTAGCCGATTCTCATCTGAGTGACATCGGTTCTTCGCTCACAACCAAGAAATGAGAAGAGTCAGCATCATGTCCGAGTCAAAATTTTTCGATTTTCAAGTGAAAGACATCACAGGGAACATGGTGTCGCTGGATGCCTACCGTGGCAAAACCATTCTTGTGGTGAACGTCGCCAGTCGGTGCGGTTATACGCCGCAGTATAAGGGCCTTGAGCAGCTCTACCAAAAGTTCAAGGACAAGGGGTTTGTGGTGCTCGCGTTTCCTTGCAATCAATTTGGTGGGCAGGAGCCTGGCACCGAGGCGGATATTGTCAAATTTTGTTCCAAAGACTACGGCGTAACGTTTCCTATGTTTGCTAAAGTGGATGTCAATGGTGCCCATGCGGCACCTGTCTTTAATTTTCTGAAGAGCGCGGCCCCGGGTATTTTAGGTACTGAAGGGATTAAATGGAATTTTACAAAATTCTTGGTGGATTCATCGGGACAGGTGATCAAGCGTTATGCTCCAAAGGACGATCCTGAGGTTATTGCCAGGGATCTTCCGGCCATCGTCGGCTAGGCGTTTGGGGATTCATAGATTAGTGACAGAGCAGTGACAGAGCAGCAACAGAGGATTCACATAGGAGTTACCATGGGGTTTCAGTTGCATCAATTATCTGGCAGCAAGCCGCTCACACTCACGCTCAAACTGATACTCTTGGGCGTCCTGGCTGCGGCGTGCACCCTCACACCCTGGAGTTCATTTTCCAGCCAGGTAAAATCCGGCGACGACCATCAAAAATTACGGATGGTGTGGGTATCCTTGGATGGATTTCAACCGGAGGCTCTCCAACCATGGGTTCGGCAGCTGACTCATCCCCATCCAAAAGGCCTGCGCTGGCTGATGCAAAGTACTCATGGGCGTTCTGACCTCAAGGTCATCAACCCCACCATCACAGCGCCATCGCACATCTCAACCATCACATGCGCCGGGGCTGGACTGCACGGAATCATGGATAACAACGCATGGACCGGCAGCGGCACGACCAGTGGTTTCAACAAACCTTACGACCAGGAAACATGGATTGGTCGCCTGCGCAAGCAGGGACTTAAGGTGGGGGTGTCCCTCTATCCATCCATGGATGGAGCCAGTGACAGCCGTAGCGGAGACATCGGTTTGGCTTACGATAATCCTGGGTCGCAGCCACAGATTGTCGCAGTGGGAAGCGGAACGACTGTGAGCGTTTCGGTTCCCGATCGTGGGGACGTTCGTCGGAGTTATCCGTTGGAAGTCGCTGCCGATAGCCGCGGAAGTGTCGTGGTGAAAACCCCCTGGGGCGAAGCGGGACCGTTGGCGGTTGCCAAGCCAGTGGATGTGTTTTTTACGGCAAAAATGAATGGTGTTGATCGGCGGGCTGCAGTCACCGTGATGCTGCTGAGTGGCGGCTCGCAGGCGACCGTGGAAATATCACCCGTGCAGATGATGCCCGCGTATGATGCGTCATTTCGCCAGGCGCTTGACGACGGCCAGGTGGTGTTTTCAAGCCTGAAAGATTACCGCATTCAGGGCAATCTTCCGGCTTTTTTGGCGGCCATGGAGCATCGCCGTAAATTTATTCTTGCGGCCAATAAATCTCTGTTGGCGCGCAAAGATCTTGATGTGGCGTTTTTTTATTTTGAGGATTTAGATTCTCTGTTGCATGGGTTTGATCGCGACGATGCGGCCATGCCTCTGGTCGTGGACTATCTGCAGCGTTTTGACCAAGATCTTGGTGAATTCATGGCTTCTCTTCCCTCGTCCACAGATCTCGTGGTGTTGGGGGATCATGGCATGTCGGCGATTGCGTATGTCCTAAACGCACGCAAGATTTTGGGGGCAGAGTTGGCCGCTCAGGGCACGCTCATGACCGGTGGCGGCGCCCTGTATCTGTATCCGCCCCAGGGTGATATCGCTCAGGATCCACCGGCCACTCTTAATCTTGAGGCCGCTGCTGAGCGTCTTCGCCAAATGGAATTGGATCTGACGGGTCAAAAACTTTTTGGCAAGGTCATCGTGCGGGGCAGTCGAGACGCGCAGGACGAGGGGCTTTCTGGCAAGAAAGTTCCTTGGTTGATGGCTTTTGCTCATGATGGAGTGGCGTTCAAAAATTCGGTTGAGGATACGTTACTGCTGGCGCGGGCTAAATGGGCCGTCATTCCTGAGGCTCTGCGCGCAAAATATCCTGATCCCATGCTCAATGGCTCCTTGGTCGTGCCGGTTCCGGCGGGACAGCACGGACACTGGAATGAATTGCCGCAGATGCGCACGCGGCTTATTTTGGAAGGCCCTCGCCTGTCAAAAGTGGATCCAAACGCGATTGAAAAGACCCTGCAGCTTGTACCAGCCGTTGCCGATCAGCTGGGATTGCAGCGTCCTGAATCCTGTGCCCACTAGGAATACCGATGATGAGTGGCATCACGAAACATCCCCTATCCCCTAATTTTTCAACCGCAGAGATTGCGGTTGAGTTTGTAGTGCTTCATTACACGGCCTGCTCTCTGGCCCGCACATTGGATATTTTTTATGATCCTGCGCGCAAGGTTTGTGCGCATTTTGTGATCGATGAGGCTGGCCAGATCCACGATCTAGGCGGCTTTTGGGATGGCACAGTGCTTCAAGGAGCTCATGCTGGCCAGAGCCGTTTTGCAGTGAATGGGCGGTCCTGGGAAAAGCTTAACACCTGCTCCATTGGCGTTGAAATCGTGAATCTCAACGGTAACGTGATCCCCTATTCTGAAGCCCAGTATGAGGCCATCACAAGCCTTCTTCGGCATCTCAAATCCCGCTTCCCGGCGCTACAGGACCCCAACAGAGTAGTCGGGCATGAGCAGATTGCTGGTTTTCGCGGTAAGGCCGATCCAGGGCATTGTTTTGAGTGGTCCCGAGTTTTTTTGGGCGTTTATGGTCCTGCGCTTCGATTCCCCGAACGTCCTCCCCTTCTTTCCGAGGACGTTTTGGCAGGTTTACGGCGATTTGTAGCATCTTGCTCGGAAGCAGAAAAATCAAAACCCGAATTTTGGTCCCGATTGAGCGAACGCTTAGAATCAGGCGAAAAATTCTAAGTTCTTAGCAGGTTAAAAAGTTCTATTTTTGTGGCCCCCTACTTTGGTTTGGGGTTTTTTTGCGCCTGCATTCGCAGCGTGCGTTGAAATGTATAATAATTAGTCAAATAAAAGGCTCCATGCGACAACAATAGCAAAAACGTCGCTGCTGCTTAAAATTTAATAGGACAACAGCAAAACTGGCAGTGTTGTTGTTTAAATAAAAAGCTAAATCATATCAAATCGTTGTTATTCGAGCGGAGCGTTCAAAAAACAGATGTTTATTGAACAGCGCGCTAAAAGTCTAAAAATACAATAAAATCAGATAGTTACATATCATTTTAGGGGTTTATTGAACAGCGGTAGGGGGTTCAGTGTTCTCTTGCTGGGCAAAATTTACCCAGGCAGAGCGATTTGTCTAAAAAATGAACATTTAAGCGTACCGCCTCAAGAAGGTG
>JBILMN010000013.1:0-36691 GCA_044375465.1 Oligoflexales bacterium
GTCTTAGCAGGTTTCCTCGATCTGTCCAGCGATTCGTTGGGTGGGTTTGAACGTGTCAGCTGAAACTTCGGGAATATTCAGGATCACTGATTTCGGCCCAAGGCTCCATCCGCCACTTCGATCAAAATCTCGTTACGCCGCCAAAACCAGGGCGTCCAAGGTGGGTTATAACGAGCATAGACAGGCTCCCCTTTTAGCTTAATCGACTGAGCGGCTGCCATTTGGCGCAGACGCATGATGGCGTCATCCACGTTCTCCCTGGTGTTAAACCCGCCAAATCGCAGTGCCGCATATTTCATGGGTGCCAGTTGCCGCAAAGTGACCTTGCTATCTACAGGCTTTGGCAAGGTCTCCATCGTGTATTTTGCTGGCATGGTAAATGTGATGGTCCACATCCCAGCGGCGCTGGACTGTTGCGTCACGGGCGCGGTCATGGAAATTTTTACCTTACTCGTGGATTCCGAATTTGGGATCACTTCTACAGGCGCCGTCATCGCAACTTTTTTCTGTGGGACATTATCGCCAAAGATGAATTTTGCAATGCGACGAAAGCCCTCATTTGGAGCGCGCTCAAAATCCCCTTCCACAACCGTCTGGGCCAAGATCCGCGGCGCATAAGCCCGCACCTCCATCTCGCCATGTCGCGCCACCACCTCATACTTTGGTTCTTCAATCCGCCCTGTCATACATCCCCCCAATAATAACGTCATGACTACAGACCCAAATCCCAAAACAAGTTTCATCAATTTAATTCCTCCTCGCAAAAGACTTCACGTGGTCGATGCACCGCTCGTATCGTTACGTGAATGCATCATTAATGCCAAAGAAGAGCACCGCCATCTCACGCTGAAGACACCTGGTTCTGAGGCATTTCACTCACTCGCACCTGTGATGGTAGGCGCGTCAGAGAGGCAAATGCTACACCACTATGGTTTAAAAATTTAACTCATGCCAATAAAAAATCTTAAGATCTCGGGATCTGCGCTCTGATGATGCCGATACCATGGACATTGGAACGACTTGTGCAGGACGTCACATGTGTTTACTTCATTTTTCCATTAAGGAGATTTTATATGATTCGCGAATTGACACCAGTAGCAAGACGTTCTTTGACAACCACACGTAATGACCCTATCGTAAATTTACGACATGCCATGGACCGACTGTTTGAGGACTTCCGTGGTGATTTCGGCTTATGGGGGCCGAGCGATTGGGAACGGTCGATCGATTCATCTATGGAACGTTTTACGCCGCGGCTGGAGATGGAAGACCGTGACGACAAGATCATTCTTACGGCAGAGTTGCCGGGCATGTCTGACAAGGATGTGCAGGTTGAAGTGAATAAAGACTGCCTGACGATGAGAGGCGAAAAAAAAGGGCGCCGCGAGGAAAAGAGCGCTGAACGGTACTTCAGTGAACGTAGTTTTGGGTCGTTTGAGCGTACGATTCGTCTGCCCGCTGAGGTTTTGCGTGATAAGATCGACGCCGTGGTCAAAGATGGCGTCTTAACCGTCTCACTGCCAAAATCACCGGAGGCGAAAAAAGAGGTCAAAAAAATACCAGTGCATCATTAAAGGCTGTCAGTTTTTGGCACTTGTGGCTTATGGGTTAAAGTCTTCGGGGTTTGCGTCGCCGATATAATCTGTGGCTGGATCATAGGAGAATTGTGTTTTCATCCGCGAGTAGGTATGAAAAACGATGGGGCAGGTCCCGTAATTTTCTATGAATCCTATAGATCCAGCCAAAAAATCAGGTTTGTCTAAGTGGGGGTAACTGCGACAATCATCCGGTCGTGATGCGTAGGCGGAACACCGGTTTTGTTTGAGCAGCGGACAAGGCTTTGAGCAGAAAACTTTAAGACCGGTATCTTGATCGTCTTGGAGTGGGGGCAGCACTTGACCAACTGCTGCCAGTCCGTCAGCCAAAACCCTAACATCCGATGCACTGAGGTACGGATACACTTCCCTGCAGCACTGACCGCATTCCGTGCAGTCGATCAATGCCGAAACCTCCCGGTAGGTTTTGTGCGCAACCTCGTCAATCCTGTCTGGCAGCACGTGCTGTTGCAGGTACGCTCTAAAATTCCAGTTGTCCGCCCAGTGGGGTTCTGCCAAAGAAGCAATCAGCTGCAGGTCGATCATAGCTTGAAGGTCTTCCGGACCCGTTCCAGGTCGGCGGGGAAGCATCGTACTTTGATTTCCGTGCCTTTTTCGTCGTGAGATTCCTCAAGAACACGCATGACGGCGTGCATCTCGGCGATGGCTGCGCCTTTCGCGTAGGGCACTTTGATGGTTTCCTCCACCATACCTTTCTCAAATTCTGCCACACAGATGTCTCTCAGACGCCGAACGCTTTCGGGATTGCGGGTGCTAAGAAACACCGCATCAGGAAACTCCCGACGCAGAGCCGCCCGGTCCAATTCCGAAAGGCAGTCATCTTTATTCAGCACTAGGATGCTTTTTTGGTCAGCGGCACCAATCTCACCAAGTACTGTTTTCGTTGTTTCAAGCTGAGAACGAAAGGATGGGTCCGAGGCATCCACTACATAGAGCAAAAGGGAGGCGTCAAGGGCCTCATCAAGAGTCGAACGAAACGATGCCACAAGGTCATGGGGAAGTTTTTTTATAAAACCCACAGTATCAGTCACAAGAACCTTTGGCTTTGTCTCCGGATAAATGGCACGCACCGTGGTATCGAGGGTCGCAAAAAGCTTATCTGCCACATAAATGTCACTACCGGTCAGAGCCCGCATCAACGAGGATTTTCCCGCGTTGGTGTAGCCAACCAGGGCAACCTTCATGTGCTCACGACGACGTTCACGCCTCAGGGCTTCCTCACGGTGAATGCGTTCGAGATCTTGCCGCAGCTCGGCAATGCGGTCTCTGATGCGTCTACGGTCGAGTTCATGCTGAGTTTCTCCGGCGCCTTTGGCACCGATACCACCACCTTGTCGATCGCCACCACCCGTAGCCCGGATGCGCGGCGTCAGATAAGTCAGACGGGCGATCTCAACCTGAGCCTTGGCGGCAGGGGTTTTTGCGTGGCGATGAAAAATCTCCACAATCACGCCCGTTCGGTCCATGACCTCACAGCCAAGAGCGTCTTCCAGATTTTTGGATTGGGTCGGGGTCAGCTCATTATCAAAAACCACAAAGTCTGCTTTAGTCTTGGGATCGATGCTTGCAGCATCAGAGTGAGAATGCTCATGAGGAGATCGATCGAAACTGGCATCATCTTCAAAATCAGCATCCGTCTCTTCATTGATGCCAACACCACTGGTGTGCTTCGTGAATCCTGGTACAACTCCTGAGCCCCCGGTCCACCTAGAAATTTCAAGAAGCTTGCCCTGGCCAACCACACTGGCTGCCGCTACCGACTTGCGTTTTTGACTCACCGTCGCGACAACATTAAGACCTAGTGTATGCACAAGCCGCGACAACTCCGCCAAAGACGACTGATGCTCGAGATCGCTGACGTCCGGTAACTGAACAGACACCAGAACGGCTGTTTTTTTGTCAAAGGAGGGTTGATCCATCACCGGTCAAAGTTTTCCGTAAAAAATAAAAAAAGACATGCCCCTGCGGGACGGCGGGTTTAACAAGGAACGGGAGCTGCGTCCACTATTTTAGCAATCATTTCAGGATGCTCAAATGCTTATGAATATTTTTTAAGCAGCCCGATGAAACGCTGAACACCGGAATGCTAACTACGGTAAAAGCCCAATATAACATCTCTAATCGACGCTTTTTGCAGTGCAACCAATTATTTTTATTACATTATTAAAGAAATATAAACCCTTAGACAGGGAGCACGGCAACAGCTATGATGACCGAACCTCAGGCCGCTTAGTTTTTAATCAGAATAAGAATAAGCCTGGGCCCCGAAATAGCAATAACGTCGCTGTGACTGTTCCTTGTTCCTGACGACGATTGCGCCTCCTAATGAATCCCCCTCGAGATTTTCGCGGGGGATTTCTTTTTTACCAAATTTGAAAATTTCACCCCCCTAAACTTTTTGCCCCATTCGACCGAACATCCCAACGTCGTCATTTAAAACTCCCGTGATCCAGGAGCATTCCTCATGAGAGAACTTAACATTCGTCCGTTGCTCGTGTTTATGCTTGTCATCGCAGGCATCGCCTGCTGGCTTAGCACGGACATCATCACTCGCAACACAACGCATATGAACACCACAGGGGAGATCCGGGATTTAGCGCGCCAGGTCAGTGATGTGCCACCTGATTTCAAAGTCGTCGGCGTCGAAACGCTTTTGAAGTATGCCGATCAGCTCCGTGAACTTGAAAAAGATCATGTCTTAGTGGATCGCAGGTGGGTTCAAGCATCAATTTTAACCAGCGGTATGTTGCTGGTGCTCCTGGCCTGTGTTGTTGTGGTTGGGGACCGGGATTCGCTCCTTGCCATCAAGCGACGCATCGAAGACAAAACCAATGACGCCGGAACCATTCGATCTCTTGCGATCGGGCATGTGGTCGACGATATGAGGAGCGCGGCAGATCACATCGAACGCATCGCGCAGTCCGCAAACAATGACTCAACATCAGATCTACGACAGACGTTCAGCAAACCATCGAGCGCTATGGTACATCTTTCCGCCAGCGGCAAAGTAGTCACCACGTCTGCCATTGAGATCCTCACCTCCGTCCAAGAATGCCTAAAAGAACTGCATTCAACCACAGAAACCCTACGCGAGCAGGGCCAAGTTGCGGCGACTAACCGCGTCGAGTGGAACCTTTTGAACACCCAAGTCCGGACCAACAAACAATCTCTCTATGATCTTGTGGACAGAAGCTCTGAACTGACCCTCAGAGCCGCCCATGCTCTTGACATTCTAAAAGAGGCTTTAGATCTTGAAGGGCAACTAGTCGGCAAGACTCAAAAAGTCAATAGTCATATCGAAAGCGTCAGCGAAAAACTAGGTGGATCGTACAATTCAATCAAAGACATGAACGTCGCCATCTCAAGTTGCCAGACCGACGTAGAATCCAGCGCCAATCTTGTGAACGTTCTTTCGGGAAGAGCCAAAGAGATCGTCAACATCATCGGCGTCATCGATGATATCGCAGAGCAGACGAACCTTCTGGCTCTCAACGCATCCATCGAGGCCGCGAGGGCTGGCGAGCAGGGCAAAGGCTTCGCGGTCGTCGCCGAAGAGGTCCGAAAACTGGCTGCGCGCTCCAGCACTGCCACAAGAAGCATCACCGATCTTCTGGTCACAATTCAAAATGAGGCGGAGGAAGCTTCCAACACACTCAAAAAATCAACGTCCTCAGTAAAACACGCGAGCCAACAGATCAGCACGTTCGAAGTTAATTTTGATGATTCTATATCCAATACTCGGATAAGCCTGATTGAAATGCGCGATCTCTGCAATCACATTGATAAACTGATGTCGAAAGTCGGTATTGCCAGAACCAACAGTAAGGAATTGATCGGCGCGATGTCAGATTACTCGAAATCCATGCAACAATTTGCCGAAAGCGACACCAAATTGACCGATAAGTTCAACGAGGTCACAGTCACCACTGACCGCGTAGGACGTTTCTTGGTACGTCAGTCAATTGAAATGGAGAAAATCGAAACGCTTTTAAATGGTTCGACAAACCTGGCTAAGGCGATGGCATCGCATGCGCAAAATTTTGTCGCGTCCATCGCAGAACTGCGTAGCATGCTGCCGCATTCAGCTGGTGGTGGGGGATCAGACAAACATCGCGAGCGTGCCAATGAGATGCAGCACTATGCGAAGCTTTTAACCGCGTCCGCATCATCTTTAGCGGAAACGACCACGTCTGGCAAAGCATCAGCACGTGAGAAAGTGATTGATTTACCGATAGCCAGTTAAACCTTCCATACGTAAGGAATCAGGATCGTGGTTTTCATTGGTGACAAATCTCTACAGCAAAAACTGGAGCGTTTCCTGGACAAAAGCTCCAGAGAAAACGCCGATGCCATGGAAAAACTTTCCAGTGGCAGCGTCTTCACCAGGATTGACCCACGTCCCGCTGACCGCGGTTTGGCTGAGGGACTAACCTACAAAATCCGGGGACTTTCTGCGGCAAAACGCAATATCAATGACGCGATATCCTTGCTGCAGACAGCGGACTCCGGAATGCAGCAGATTAATGACATGATTCTGCGCATGAAAGAGATCAATGTCGCCGCCAGCAACACGACGATCAATGATCAGGAGCGAAAATACCTATTTATTGAATATCAGGCCATTCACGACGAAATCCAAAGAATTGCTGAAACCACGCATTTCAACGGGATGCCTATTCTCAATGGCGCCTCGCCGGACGCGCCGGATAAATTAATTTTTCGGGTCGGCGACCCCTACCTGAGCGATAGCGCCAATAATGATGACGGTGATCTGAATGTCATCAACTTTGACGGTCTTCGCAGCGTGGTAACAACGCCCGAGGGATTGGGACTTGCAAGCGCCAAGGATATACTGAAAACCCTCAACACGACCGATGGCATCAGCGCCGATGATGCACGCGATTTAATGATGCCTCGCGACGACCAATTTGCAACATCATACGATGAAGCTATAAGCTCACTAGCCACGATGCGAGCTGTCTATGGCGGGATGCAAGCTCGAATGGATCGAGCCCTGGAATACACTGACGTATTGTCAGAAAACCTTTCTGCCGCTCGTAGCCATATTGCTGATACTGATTATGCGTCGGAGGTGTCCCGCATGGCCTCAAGCAGGATCTTGATGCAGGCCGGTACGTCGGTTCTCGCACAATCAAATTTTGCCAGCAATCTTACATTGACTCTTTTGCATGGACTCATGTCCTGAATCTTCAACGAGGCTTTTTACGCCTTCGTTCGAGGCGTATTGCCTGGATCGACTGGTACCAGACAGAGGCTTCAGCGCGGGGGTTGAGGGTTTCGCTATCCGGGAACTCCCGACTTAAACGTAAATCCAGATCCCAGCTCAGCATGCGTCTTGAGGGCCCTGAAGCCCCCATGGTTGCGACCGCTGAAAGCGCGATTTCTGCCTCCTCACGAATGGCTTGCGGCAACTGGGCCTCCGAAAGAGCGCGATAGACACACCAGCGCAAATGCGCTAAAGGAACACCGTGCAGATTATGAAAAATCCTTAGAGATGGGCCGATCGCGGATGGAGCGATGTGACCCAGACGAATTAACGTCCACGCGACCTGCGCCCAATGGTCAAACTGATACCAAGTCCCATGAAATCTCGTGGGGTGCTGATCCACATATCCGGGCACTGATCGAATGAACACCCCGACCACACGAAGATGATCAGGCATCACCAGATCCCTGGGCACCACCTGTGAAATGACAGATTCCTCGACCTTGGCACCACGGAGCCAGTCTTTCAGTCCATCGGCTCCGAACCGACGCTCAAAAAAACACCTCAGCCCTGTGTAGATAAACGCATCATATTCCGCATTATCACCGAACATGATCAGGGGACTTCCAGGCAACAACCTCGACGCAATATCCAAAATTGCTTTGGTCTTGTAGGCGATGTGATGCCGTAAAAGATCGATCCGAGCCATCCGTAAGTTATAGGTCTGGTTTTTGAACGTATCGGACGACCACTCCAAGCGATCTAACGTCAACTTTCCATCCAGAGCCAAGCGAAGCTGCGGTGGTGAAGAGCTCACAAAGTGGATGGATGCGGCTGGTGCCTGGCGCAAAACAGGATCACCACCCCATCGCAGCATTTCCAAAACATCACTGGCCCCTGGCACGGTAATCTTGTCGTGCGGACTTTCAAATGGAATTTTTGCCATCTTGATCCATGATTCAAACTCCGTTTCAAGGTAAGTCTTATCAAGATCGCAAAACACATGAACAGCATCTGGCCATTTCGTCAATGACTCGAGGCTACGAGAGCTGACCAGCGCCCGCAACTTATAGTCGTGGGTTGAAAGCTTGAATAATTGCCTTATAAAACTCACGCAACGCCTCCTTTGACCTTTGAATTCTATCATTTCTTTGTCAAAAACGTTTTTGTTGCTTCAGCAAAAACACCCCCTTTTCATCTATGAAATCATGTTTTTGCCGCTCGCAAAAATCATCATCCTCGGAATCGGTATTGAGACTGATCTGCATACAACCGATAGGCCCAGGAAGGATTGTAAAAAACGAGGCGACAACGTGAACAAAATCCGCCGAAAAAAAAGATCTTTCATGCGGCTCATCGCATCTAAGTACACAGAGCGATCTATCGCCCGCGATTTAGCCGTTTATCTGGTGCTATTTTTATCGGCGACATTTCTTTGCGCTGGTCTCATCGCATTCCTGACCCAAACGCGCGAAGAAAACAAAGAACTGAAATCAGAGATTAGCAGGACTACGTATAATCTCTCGATGATCTTGGCTTTACCCATGTGGACCTATAATGATTCAGAAATTAAAACGATTGTCAGTAGCCAGGCGCTGAGTCACGCGATCACTGGGATTTCCATCATCGACGAGTCAGGGAAATCCATCATTAACACCGCGCAAAGCCAGATAGGGAAAGACATCGCCGTCACGCGCGATGTCATTTATAAGGGGCGAAAAATCGGCAAGGTCACGGTATTTTCGAGCACGACACCGCTATACTATAGAGCCTTTAAAAATCTACTGTCGACATTGGGACTTGCGCTACTGGCGATCATTGTTGTCTGCTCCATCATTTTACCCTTACTTGACCGCTTTTTGGATCAGCCTTTGAGCCGTCTGGCCCATGCCATTCAAAGAATCGCATCTGGCCAGTATCGATTCAAACTACCAGATCTTCCACAAAAAGAACTTTCCAGCATCTGCCACGAGGTCAATTTTATGGCAGAAAAAATCGAACTCAGAGAGTCGCAAATCCGCGAATCCATGCGAGCGACGACCATTCTTAAAACTGAAATAGGCATCGCCGAGACCATTCAAAGATCCATGACCGCGACCCAAGGAGTGGTAGCGGCTCGACGCGTGGCACAGTTCTATGAACCCATGAACAACTTGTCTGGCGACTGGATGACAACGTTTGAATGCGACAAAAATCAGACTATCTACGCGATGATTGGCGACGTGACTGGACATGGTATACCGCAAGGATTGGTTACGATGGCTGCTTTTGGAGCGGCACAAACCCTTCGTCCACTCATCCAACAAAACAGTAGGAGTTTTCCACCGTCAGTGATCCTGAATATCCTGCGCAGTACATTGGTGACACTGCTCCATGATTGCGAGCTTGCCATGACGGTTAGCGTGATCAAAATTGATATTCCCAATCAAAAACTGACGCTGTCCAGCGCTGGCCACCCTTTTCCCATAGCCATCAGTCCTGATGAAGGACGTATGCGCGTGCGGCCACTGACGGCACAGCCGCAATCACCTCTTGGATTTGAGTTCCTGACCAGAACTACGGCACCACCTGCCTACGTGGATACGGCTTTTGATCTCCACAAAAACGAAACGATCTGTCTGTTTAGCGATGGACTGACTGAGTCCGTCGGCAAATCCAGTCGCCCGTTCCAAAAACCATTTATCGGAATGCTAAAATCCCTGGACCGACCTTATCCCCCATCCATACTTCTGGACCGGATTATCCAGAACTTTAAGTCACACCTTGGCGGACAAAGTGGCGATGACGATGTGTGCCTCATGATCATCGATACAAGAAAGGATGACCACCATGAGGTTGCTGCCTAGTATCCTTTACATGACGAGCATTCTCTTTCTCGCCTTTTCTCAGCAGGTTGCTTCTGGTCGCAATATGACCATCAGTGCTCCAGATTGGCCGCCGTTTTATATCCAAGACGCGAGTCGCGCCAATGCGCGCGGTCTCGCATGGGATATACTCAAGATTTGCAGCGCTAAATACGATAAGTCTCCGCAATTTGAAATGTATCCCATTCGACGGATGTTCAAATATATGGATGATGGCACACTGGATCTCAATATTATGAGCTACAAGGCCGACCGCGCTGAAAGTCTTGCTTACGGCAAGGAGGTTGTTTTTGAAAACACCTACGGAATCTGGACGCGTTCGAGTCTCATGACAACCATCGGCTCCATGAGAGATATTGACAAGCTCTCCATCGCTCAACTGATCGGGCTTCGTCCGTCTGACGAATTCAAATCCATTCTTGAGGAAAGACTCAAGTCCTCCACCGGTAAAGAGACCCTGATCTTGAACGACCCCGACCAGATCGTAAAAATGCTGGCATCCAACCGAATCGATGCCACGGTCGCGTCTCTGGCAGAAATTCGCTGGCGCGCCGCACGTCTCGGAGTCAGTCGGCAACTTCGTTTTAGTGGAATCGTCGTGCAAAAACAAAAATATTTTTTTGTCATGTCGCGTAAAAGCCCCATTTACAACGAACGTCCACAAATTCTGACTGGTCTTGATCAATGCGTAAAAGATCTACGTCGCTCCGGGGCCTGGGATCGACTACGCTCGCAGTACGGCCTTTGAGCCTATGGTCTTAAACACTCTAACCCTTTGACATGCTGGAATTAATTATTTCAAGTGGCGGTTCTTTGTAAAATTCGGCGCAGTCAGGTACACTGAATGTCAGCGCCCCTAGAATGATTCGATAGCCAAGGAGTTTAAGTCGCATGGAAGGACTAAAGACACGCGCATGCGGTTATTGTGAAGCCGTTCGCGTCTGGAACTGGACCGGTCAAAAAATGAAGGACGGCTCAAAGGTCTACACCGATGAAAACGGACACCGATGGGCGGGTCGACGCTGCCCCGTTTGCGAGAAAAGCCGCGTTGCCGCCGCTGTTCGCCACGATAGCTTTGATCGTGAGATGATCTTCCAGCAGTTGTCTGAAAAAGGGTTCACAATTAAGTCAAAAACACACCCAGTCACGGTCGAAAAAGAGGGTCAGTCCTACCAGGTCGGCATTCGTCGAGCGCGAACCGTGGATGGCTCCATCCTGATTGAATCTCCTGCCGATAGCCGCGACGATATCGTAGCTCTGGTGTTCGAGTCTGTCCGACTATGCACTCCCGAACAAATCCGTGGAGTCAATGTTTTTGTTCCACCATCGGATGCTCCGCGCCTAAATCTTGCGACGCCGGTTGCCAATGATCATCGGTCTGGAGCTGAGGCTTTTTAAAGACATTTTTTGCGCTTAAAAAAACTTAGATGACACTGTCTTTCCCCGCGGACGACGCTTCAGGCCAGTCGAGCATGAAGTGGATACCGCGGGATTCTTTTCGTGACATGGCGCAGTGGATCGTGAGCCACGCGACTGCGGAAAGATTTCGAACTTCCAAAACCTCGTGTGATACTTTGTTTCGCCACCAATAATCGTCAATCTCCTGACGAATATTCTCGATTCTGGCCAGCGCTCGTTTGAGCCTGTGTTCACTGCGGACAATACCCACATAGTTCCACATCACCCTGCGGATCTCGTCCCATGCATGGGACAATACGACCTGCTCATCTGCGGCCGGAGGCTCACCGTTGGCCCACTCCAATGCCGCCGCCATTGGCGCCGGAAGATCTACGCGCGACACTGCATCACGGGCCGCACGGTCGGCAAAAACCATGGCCTCAAGCAGACTGTTTGACGCGAGGCGATTGGCGCCATGAAGCCCCGTGCATGCCACCTCGCCAACGGCGTAGAGACGCTGCACATTGGTCCGCCCGTTATGATCTGTGATCAGCCCCCCGCAACTATAATGGGCTGCAGGGACCACGGGTATCATGTCCATCGTCATATCAATGCCAAATTTTAAACAGGTCTCATGAATATTGGGGAAGAGCGATTGGATGCGCGACGCACCAAGATGCCTGACATCAAGCCAAACATGGGCATCTCCACGTTTTTTTAGCTCAGCATCGATCGCTCGTGCCACGATATCCCGCGGGGCCAGAGACCCAAGCGGATGATAGGCCTCCATAAACGACTCACCGGCGAGATTCTTCAGGATTCCACCCTCGCCGCGCACGGCCTCACTGATCAAAAAATTCTTGGCTTTATGATGGTAAAGACAGGTCGGGTGGAACTGCATAAACTCAAGATTGGCCACGCGACAACCTGCGCGCCACCCAATGGCGAGTCCATCACCAGTGGCGCTATCCGGATTTGAGGTGTAGAGGTAAAGCTTGCCATGCCCTCCAGTGCACAAAAATGTTGCACGACTCATGACGCGCGTCACCACCTGCTGGTTACGATCAAAGAACCAGGCGCCCAGACAATGGTTTCCAGAAAAATCTGGCGCGATTTTGTCGGTGGTTAGCAAGTCAATCGCCGCATGGCACTCGAGAATTTTGATTTGCGGATGAGCGCGCACCTTTTCGATCAATGCCTCAGCCACGACTCTTCCGGTCACATCTTTGGCATGAATCACGCGGCGATGTGAATGCCCGCCCTCACGGGTCAGGTGAAATGCGCCGGTTTGATCAGCATCAAATTGAGCCCCGTAGGAGATCAGTTCATGCACCAGCTGCGGTCCCTGCTCCACCACCATGCGAACGATGTCTTCGTGACACAACCCCGCGCCCGCGGTCATGGTGTCACGCACGTGACTCTCAAAACTGTCTTTCGGATCAAGAACTGAGGCAATCCCTCCTTGGGCGTACCAGGTGTTGCTCTCTTCAAGCCGATTTTTGACCGCGATAGCAACGCGTCCAGCCTGTGCCAGTTTTAACGCCAGGGACAGTCCTGCGATACCGCCACCGATAACTAAGAAATCAAATGTTTCAGGCTGATGCGTCAAACTTCACCTTTGCTGACCGGTTTTACGGCGTTCTCACAATCACCCCGAAGGCACTTGACGATGCCGCAGGGCAAGCCCCTTGCACTGATGCTTCAATTAGGTTAGTTTTTCAATACTTAAGTCATGCGGCTTGGTGACTTTTCTGGCATGACCCCATCAAATGATCCCGGATTTATCATGAGGTCGAGGCACCTATGCCACCTGTTTTGTCGAAAATGCCTTGGCTCTCCCATTTACCCAACCAGTTAACCCTGGCAAGGATCATCGCCATTCCTTTCCTCTTATTTGTCTATCCCATTGGTTTTCAGGTGACCAATACGATTTGTGCCCTCGTCTTCGGATTGGCAGGAATCACCGACATTTTAGATGGCTATTTTGCGCGACGCTATAAACAAGAAAGTCGACTCGGTGCCTTGCTGGATCCCGTTGCAGACAAGATGCTGTCGGGAGCGTCTCTGATTTTGCTTGCGGACTCCCAGGCCCTCCCCGCATGGATTTGTGGTTTTTTATTGTGCCGCGATATCGCCGTCAGTGGCATGCGGATGCTTGCGCTCGAGGACGGATACACCATCAAGGTTAGCGGCTTTGGCAAGGTCAAAACTATTTTGCAGGATGTCGCCATCTTCTGCCTCATGATGGGCCAGGATATTTTTGACATTCCGTTTCGTCTCACGGGGATGATTGCCATCTGGTTGGCTCTGGCTGTCAGCCTTTACTCGGGGTATCTCTATTTTGAGGAGTTTCTTGATAGCGCCCAAAATCCCGCGCCAGAAGACTGATATTTCAAGGAGTTTTCCCTCGCGTCAGCGCCCCCGCAGACCTGCAAAATCTATCATTATCTCAATATTTTCAGCATAATACCGATAGCCCCCAGGACGTCAACCAAGTCTATCGGGAGCTGGATTGGACAAATCCACGTTTAAAATTTACCTGCTCGCTCCAGAGGCGAATGCGCAGTTTTCGCGCCGCATCAGCGGTCTTGGCGTTGCGTTTGATGTGCCTGTTGAAGTCGTCACAAAATTCTCCGACCTGCCATCAAAACCTCAACCCAACATCACATTAATGCTCCCAGAAAACAGCGCCGGACTCCACGAGTTGATCACTGCTGGATGGACACAGATCATGCTGATCAGTCGTGTGCCGATTGAGTCTCTCATGCCAAATGAGTCTCATGTACCCACAAACCAAACCGTTCCAAGATTTGACACCAAGCCTCAAGAGATCATCCCCACTTGGACCCGTCTGGTGTCGACCGCCATCGCGCTGCAAAACCCCATACACAGGCAACACTCATGGCAGTGCGCACACACTGATTTCCAAGGAACTCTAAAAAACGTCTGCAACCAATTACAAAGTTGGGCTCAACGGCAAAAAATCAAATCTTACCGGGCCACCCAGCAGCTTCTTGCAGGCTTCGACCGGCTTATTGCTGAGCAGGGATCTAAGACAGCTACCTTGGCAGCCTCCACAGACGGCCTTGCTCTGACCGTATCATTACTCCTGCGAGCCAACGCCCCAGGAGCCATCAAGGGCGTTCGTTCTTTGCTCAATCTTCCACAAATGACCTGCGCTGTGATACGCCCGATACATGACGGCATATTTTTCCAAGCCAAAATTGATTTTGTTGGCACATCTGAAATCTTATTGCGGGGCTTCACACCTGCCGCAGACGAACAAGCAGACGAACAAGCAGACGAACAAAACGAAGACCATCTGGCGCAGGAGGCTTCGTGAAAAAGTCACCCTCGTCAGTGCTGAGATTTCATGGAGTCCGAGGATCGAGACCCTATCATCAGACGGATCTTCTGGGCTACGGTGGCAACTCCACATGCCTTGAAATTGACTGCGGTCTCGACTTTGTTGTCGCCATCGACGCAGGATCTGGCTTTCAGCACATCGCCAATCGTTTAGGCGAGCATCCATCCCGAAAAAAAATCCATCTCTTGATCACACACACCCACTGGGACCACGTTCTTTTTACACCATTCATCCAGCAGCTAGGTAACCCCGAGTGTGAGTTTCATTTTCATGCCCCCGATGTCGCGGGACGACCATTTAGCGAATTATTTGCGCATTTATTTGCTAAAGGACGCCTACCCATACCCGGCCCAGCTGACGCCCTTGTGAAGGCAAAATTGACCTTCCACCGGGTTCAGCCGCGTAGCGAGTTTTTGATCGAGGGCAAAGTCAAAGTCGAGACCATCCAGGTGAACCACCAGCACACCACACTTGGCTACAAGATCTCCGTGGGTGATGGCAACGTCGCGGTGATCACCGACGCAGCATCCATCCTCAATGGCAACTACCTGGGGCACGCCATGCCTGAACGTGCAGCCCGACTCGGGAAAGAGGCTTTTGAACAGGAATACAATGATCAACTTGTCCAATTTCTCAAAGATGTCCATACGCTGGTATTTGACACCCATTTTAATGCCAAGAATATCAAACATGACTGGGGGCATGCATCTCCTGACATCGCAGTGGCGCTTTGCGCCAAGGCCAAGGTCAAGAGACTTTTCATGTTTCATCACGCTCCCGAAGATCACGACACCAAGGTCGCGCAAAAACAGGTTTATGCCCGCAAACTTGCGGCAGCTGCGGGCATTGAAATCATGAACGCCAGAGAGGGGGACGAATGGCCACTGAAATCAGCGTAAGATTTCTCGGTGTCCGGGCGTTTCACTCAACTCCTGGCCGCAAGAATCAAACTACTGGTGGCAATACCGGATGCATCGAAATCCGCGACGGACAGCAACGGATCTTGATCAACGCGGGATTCGGAATTAACGCGGCGGGAGACGAGCTCCTCAGCCAATACATCCGTGAAAAAGTGCCAACCAACTGCACCATTTTATTTTCCGATTTCTTCTGGGACTCCATGATGGGTCTACCGTTTTTTACACCCATCCACTTCAAATCCACGGAGTTGGACATCCTCTCGGGCGCACCGGCCAAGGACGCTAAAAGCGGCATTGACGACGTGGCGTCTAATCTTTTTAGTCCATTCAATGGCGTCAAAGGCTTCAGGTCTGACTTGTCGATCAGGCAACTTGATGGCATCATGCGACGCGCCGCATGGCAAATCAATGCCCTCCCCCTGCCCCATCCCCTTGCGCCATACCCCGTGACCGTATGGCGTCTCACCCATGATGGCGGCGCAGATATCGGGATCGTTATGGTTTGTGATCAAGACGCCGGGCTCCTGAGCCGCGTGAGCGAGTTTTTAGCGGGCTGTAAAACCCTCATCTGCGCAGCCTCAAAATCGCCGACATCAGATGGCTGGGATCGGCACCGAACAAACTTCGATGACGCGCTTGGTCTTGCGACGACCATCGCCGCAAGCGAGCTTTTTCTAACGCAGTTCCACCCAGCCATGACCGATGTCATGCTGCAATCAGAGTTGATGTTCCTGCGGCAGAAGCACCAACACCTGATGGCCGATGAAAAACTGGGCGTCGGTCCCCTTCAGATTCACCTCGGGTCCGAGATGGAGACCATCACACCGATCTTTGGCACCAAGCCTTCAAAAGCAGGATGAAGGGACCTCATGCTTAGCCCTATGAACATCAATACAGTCATAGCGTCTGCAACGCTCCTCGCGGCGATGATTTTAAACCTGCACCCAACACATCTAAACATGTCGTGGAATCAAAACCGAGGCAGACGACGCGCGCTTGCTATCGTCGTGCTTGTTTGCAGCGCTTGCTTGCTGGCTGCAGCTTACGACGCGCAGGAAAAGATTGCTCAGCAGATTGTTTGGCATACTGTTTGGAATACTATTTGGCCCGTCGTTTATACGATGATCTCTGCGGCCGCATGGTTGTTGATGCGACACCTGGAAACCCAAAAATCGGTATGGAGCAGCGGCCGCGTCTTAGGTCTTACCCGGATCATGGCGATGTTTCTGACCATTGGTCTTTGCTGGTCTTGTCGGCAATATGCGAGTGTGCTGGGTGCCTTGAGCCTTTTGAGTGGTGTTTTTTACGCTCTTCTCCTGCGGGCGGAACATGCCGAATTGTCAAAGATTTTCCGCGATCTACAGACAAAGCTTGAGACTTTGGAAGCCAATCAACGCGGACTTCGCGCGCCGCATCAAAGCAGCAAAACCGGTGACAATCAGCGACGGGCAGGTTAATCTTCGGTTCTTCAATGACCCGGAGACATGAACTTATGAAGTCATATGATATCACCAGTGTGTGTAACGCTCTCATGGATGTACTGATCGAAATTACTGATGAGGACATCAAACGACTCGGACTCACCAAGGGTGTCATGCATCTCGTTGACAGTCAAAGGCAGCGTGAAGTTCTTGAGCATTTCAAAACAAAACCACGAGTGACAGAGCTTGGCGGCAGCGCCATGAACGCGATTCGCACACTCGCCAGTCTAGGCCACAAAACTGTTTTCGCGGGCATGGTCAATGACGACGAATTTGGTCATCGGATTCGCGAACGCATGGGCTCGCTTGGCATTAAATCGTTTCTTGGTGGGCACAGCCAAGAGAGCACAGGGACTTGCCTTATTTTGATCACCCCCGACGGCGAACGCACGATGAACACCAATCTTGGCGCCAGTCGGCTCTATGATGCGACCCACATCCCGCATCAGGAAATCGCCCAGTCCCAGGTCTTTCATTTCTGCGGCTATCAATGGGACACCGCTGAACAGAAGTCGGCTTTGACCTCGTCCATTAAGACAGCCCACCAGCACAATACTCTCATCTCTTTTGACCTTGCTGATCCCTTTGTGGTCGACCGCAATCGCGATCAATTTATTCAGTTGATCGAGGATGAAGCCGATATCGTTTTTGCCAACAAGGAAGAAGCAAAACTTCTTTTCAATAAGTCCCCAGAGGAGACTGCCCGCAAGATTGCTGCATCAGGATCCATCGCGGTCGTGAAACTGGGAGCTGATGGCGCCCTCATCGTTAAAGGTGATGAAGAGTTTCGCATCAGCCCAGTGCCCACGAAGGTGGTTGACACAACGGCTGCCGGAGACATGTTTGCGGCGGGATTTCTGCATGGATTTCTCAAGGGACGAGACCTACAAACCTGCGGCAACATTGCTGCGACCCTGGCCAGCGATGTCATATCGCGGGTGGGAGCGATTGTGAGCAGCGAGGCTTTGGGACGCATCCAAAAACTCTGAGCGCACCGACGCACCTTGTTTGACGCAGATAGCTTTATTGGCCTTACCAGGGGCTTGGTGCAAGGGGTTCATTGACAAATTGGGTGGCGGCTTTGTCATCAATGTAGAAGTCTGCCCCCCGCAGAACCTCGAAGTAAAACTTTTCGGCTTTCTTGCGGCTTGTGAATTCCACCACGGACTCGCGAAACTCTTTTAAGGCGGGGACCGTGTAATAGAGATAGACGCGGTAAATGCCGTTGGGTCTAAATTCAAAAGCAACCTGATTGGCGGTATAAGCCGCCCCAGGTGTCGCCCCTAGAAAAAGCATCGCGCCGATTAGTGCAAATTTTAAACAGATCCGCTGCATCAACCGCCCTCAGGTCTCCCGTTCACCGAGGGGGGCATCGGCAGCTTGTTATCCGGACATAAGCCTAAAGACCTAAGAAGGACACTTCAAGCCCTGCAACCATAAATGTTTATTAGCGAACGTCCGTGTTTTTATGATACCGTTCAAACGGCTGTTATTCATTAATTTCAAGATCTATTGAGCACCCCATGACGACCAAAGAGACCGAATCCGCAACTCCTCCCGCCCCAACAGATCCGACCCACTCATCTCCGGCAACTCCTGAAAGCGAGAAGCCCGGGACGTTCAGTTTTGAGAATCTTAAGAGTTTAGTCGTTTTGATTGTGATCGTCTTAGCCGTTCGCTGGAGCATTGCCTCGCCCTATTATGTGCCGACATCTTCCATGGAACCCACGATTAAGGTCGGCGACAGACTCCTGGCGTGGAAACTGGCCTATAACTTTAAAATACCATTTACTGATACGGCACTGCTGTCTTGGGGGGCACCAAAGCGTGGCGACATTATCGTGTTCAAGTACCCGCGAGATCCAGATATTGATTACGTTAAGCGCGTCGTCGCCGTCGCTGGCGACCAAATCCAGCTGATGGACGATATACTTTACATCAATGGCAAGCCTCAGTCACGGGTGGATTCCAGTCAGGACCGTTCGGTCATTGAAGACATTGTCGATGAGAAAGACTACAAGCTTCTCTACCGCGAAAACCTCGAGGGTCTTGAGCATTGGGTGATGCAAAATAAACCGGAATATCGCCGTTCACTGCGTGCCTGGTGGCCAGATGTTGATGGCAAGCCTTACACGGTCCCGGATGGCAGCGTTTTCTGTATTGGTGACAACCGGGATAATTCCAGTGATTCAAGGGTCTGGGGTGAAGTGCCTCTGTCGTACGTCCGCGGCCGTGCCTTATTTGTTGTCTGGAGCATCTGGACCCCAAAAGGAGAGTTCTTTCCAAGCCTGAGATTTGACCGTTTTGGGAAATGGTTGGATACTTTATAGAGGGGAGTGTTTTGCCTCTCTTAAACATCTGATTCTGATCTTTTACGGAGCGACCGGTGCGATGAGTTCTCCAAAAAAACCCTCTGGCAAGCAGCCACCAAAATCCGTGGATAAAAAGGTGGTCTCTAAACCAATCCCTGTGGCACAGAACCGTGCAACTAAAACAGCGTCCGCCGAGGAGCTGGTTTTCGCACGAGAGTATTGGACCGGAGACAGTCGCGATGGAGCATTGGTCAATGGTGATGGCTATCATTATTACCGGATGACCAAGTCCGGGAAAATTCTTGAGGCCTATGAATGTTACGAACTCGAAGATGGCCGCGAGTGCGCCAATCCCCTACCGGAAATGCTGAATGTGCATTGGATTGAAGATTTGGGATTTGAGGATTTTGAAGCCCTCGATATGATCAAGGAGATTGAATTCTCCCGCATCAAGGACATAGCCAGTGGCGCCGAAGCGCCCT
Source organism: Oligoflexales bacterium (assembly GCA_044375465.1). Taxonomy (GTDB): domain Bacteria; phylum Bdellovibrionota_B; class Oligoflexia; order Oligoflexales; family RGVZ01; genus CAMDKS01. Next base: position 19,668 of record JBILMN010000013.1, read on the forward strand.
AAAACGAACTCAACGTCATCAAAAATATGGTCAAGAAATAGTCAAGAAATAGTCTTGCCCTACAGCCCACTAGGCGACATCATCAGCGTCAAGACTATGATCGGGAGCATCAACGAGAGTCGATGATCGTCTCGTACTTAAAACATGATCATACCATCCAGCAGTTTGCTCGATCAGCCATCCATACGAATTTAACTGCGTTGGCGGAATCAGACCTTCACAGAAGTCCACAAGATCTTCCATGGTCCCACGGGGATGGTCTCTGATCCAATCCTTGACAGATCGTTTGAATTTGTTCGTGTCTAACATTAAGATAATCCTTTCAGGGCCTGCGTCACAAGATCCGGATGGATCAAGATTGCAGATCTTGACATCCTCGTCGGCAGGATTTGCCGCCCCTTTAGAACCATGTGCACCATCATGTCAGGTTTTTATTTATGCCAAACACCCTTGATCTTCATCTTCTTGTCAATACCACTGATATTTGGCAATCCGCCAAATTTTCGAATCCGTCGGCTTTGAGTTACCTTGGTAAAAGCCTTGAAGCTTGGCTAAAAGAGCGTCTGCATGAGTTTGGCGTCACCGACCAGCCGGTGATCCTCGGACACGTTCACCCTGGGGCTTTCATATCAGGCCCAGTATTTATTGCTGAAGGAGCCACAGTCGAGCCCACCGCCATGATTCAAGGGCCGTGCGTCATCGGACCCAAGGCTGAAGTGCGCCACGGCGCATACATTCGCGGCAACGTATGGATAGGCTCTGAATCAGTCGTTGGCCACACCACAGAGGTTAAGGGTGCTGTTTTTTTTGATGGCGCCAAAGCTGGTCATTTTGCCTATGTCGGCGACGCTCTTCTTGGCCGTAATGTCAACCTTGGCGCGGGCACAAAACTCGCCAATCTCAAGCTCAAGGGCGATGAGGTTCGCTTCAAACACCCGACCACAAGCGAATTTGTGTCTTCTGGATTGCGGAAATTTGGCGCCATCATGGGTGACGAGTCGCAGACCGGATGTAACAGCGTCCTGTCACCAGGTACCATTCTGATGCCTCACACAGCGGTCCTTCCATGCGTCCATTTCCATGGAACTCTCCTCAAAGGTTTTGCGCGTTAAAGAAACATTTTGGCCAGCCAACCAAAAAGATTCTTTACGCCGGATTTATTTCCGGCTAACCTTTTTGACTATCGCGATTTTTTTACGGTTGTTTTGGTTTTGTTGATTCCAGTCTCGGTTCCGTCTTAAGGAGGATCCCAGGGAGGGGCCCTCAGTACGCTGTGAGCCACGGAAAATCCGTGACTCTTAATCCAATGAAGGAGGATTTATGGCAGTGCGTCATCTCAACGGCCGTCGCGGCGCTTGGGCATCAGCCCTTAGCGTTGTGGCACTTCTCGCGGCACAACCTGTGCTTGCGGCAGGGTACATCGTCAAGTTCAAAGAAGGTACCGCCGCGTTCCAGCAGGCTGCTTTCGCGAAAAGTTTGAACGGCACTCAGATTGTCGACAAGCACGAAGCTGGAAACTGGGTTGTGGTGGACCTGGGAAAATCGGCTGCCAAAGAAACAGCGCGTAAACTTGCTGAGCTCATGAAAAATCCTGACGTGCAATACGTCGTGGAAAACAAAAAAGTTCATGCCTTCCACATGCCCAACGATCCCGAAACCGCAAAACAATGGTCCATCGCCAAAGTTCGCGCTGCAGACGCCTGGACCAACGGCGTTGGTAGCCGCGAAATTGTTGTCGCTGTCACCGATACGGGCGTTGACTACACCCATAGCGATATCAAAGACAACATGTGGACCAACAAGAAAGAGATCCCTGGAAACGGCGTTGATGACGACAACAACGGCTATGTTGATGACATCTACGGATACGACTTCAACAAAAACGATGCCGATCCCAAAGATGAAACCGGAAGCCAAAACCCCGGCCACGGCACGCACTGTGCCGGCATTCTCGGCGCAGTCGGTGATAACGGCAAGGGCATCTCTGGCATGAGTCAAAAAATCTCCATCATGGCAAGCCGCTTCCTCGGTGCTGATGGATCGGGAGATCTTGCTGGAGCCGTAAAATCCATCGACTATGCCACCAACAATGGTGCCAATGTGATTAGTGCCAGCTGGGGCGCCGGTGTCAGCGCCAGCGATGCGCAACCCATCACTGACGCGATCTCACGCGCCAATGACAAGGGTGTCATCTTTGTCGCTGCGGCATCCAACGACGGCAAAAACAACGACAGTTACGAAGTCTACCCAGCCAACACGCCGTTGCCGAACGTCATCACTGTGGCTGCCAGCAACAATAGCGATGGCAAACCAAGCTGGTCAAATTTCGGCATTGGCAAAGTCTCTCTGGCTGCGCCCGGCGACGCCATCTACAGCACTCTACCCGGCGAGAAATTTGGCAACCTCAGCGGAACCTCCATGGCGACGCCACTTGTCTCTGGACTCGTTGGTCTGATGCTGTCACACAACCCGAATCTCAAACCGACTGAGGTCAAGGCGCTACTGCAAGCCTCTGGCTCCAAAGTTGCTATTGAGACAGCCTGTGAGTGCCGCGTCGACGCCGCAGCAGTCGTTGACCGTATTCGCAGCGAAGCGCTCACCGTTGTCCCGCAAGCGGCAACTGTGAACCCGAACGCGACGTTACAGTTTGCTGCTTGGGGCGGAAAAGCTCCCTTTACGTTTAGCTCTTCAGCTGAATCGATTGCGAGTATCGATGCTAATGGCGTACTCACCGCTAAAGCCACGGGGGAGGTCAACGTCACGGTGACTGATGCCGATAATAAGACCAACCAATCCCTGCGCATCCGCGTCGTTGAGCCAGGCTCTGGCGGCGGCGGCGGTGGTGGCGGCGGAGACCCCTCACAGTGCCCACTGGACCCACAAATGTGTGAGATGATGTGTCAGATCATGCCAGACCTTCCATGGTGTAAGCAGTAAACGAAAAAGGCGCCCTTAGGGGGCGCCTTTTTTTTTACTTGAGGCTTGTTTTTTGGAGGTGATTTTTTAGGCAGATTTTTTGTCTCTTATAAAATGCATTGAAATAACTAATTAAAATTGTTAATCACTCTTAATAAGGAGCGTTTCTGCGGTGTCTGAAACTAAAAATCCATTACAATTAGATACTTATCCTGGCTTTTTGGATTTTGATCGAGCTGATTGGACGGCTTTTTTCAAGGCCGAAGGGCTGCCGGGTTTTCGCGCCAATCAGATCTCTGATTGGGTGTTTAAGCAACTGGCGTCCTCAACCTCTGAAATGAGCAATGTATCAAAGGACTTACGCTCAAAACTCGAAGCCTTGTTTGACTGGAGTCTGCCAGAGATTGTCAGTGCTTTAAACTCTCAAGATGGCTCCACAAAACTCCTGCTAAAAACAAAAAATGGGCAGTTTATCGAATCTGTGATTTTGCGCTACGAAGGACGCGTCAGTCTTTGTGTTTCGAGTCAGGTTGGCTGCAAAATGGCCTGCAGTTTTTGCCAGACCGGAAAACTTGGATTTTTTCGCAACCTGTCGACCCATGAGATCATCGCTCAATATCTTATTGCGGCACGTATGGTCCGCGCCGAGGGACGGCGTCTGTCGCACGTGGTGTTTATGGGTATGGGCGAGCCTCTTGATAACTACAAAAACGTCGTCAAGTCAGTGAATATGCTCGTTGCACCGGATGGCTTTGGGCTGTCAGCCCGCCATGTGACCGTGTCCACATCTGGTATCGTTCCAAAAATCCGCGATCTCGCCAAAGATGCCCGCTGCGCTCTTGCTGTGTCACTGCATGCAGCGCGTGATGAACTTCGGAATGAACTGATGCCCATTAACAGAAAATGGGATCTGGCAGATCTCAAAGCAGCTCTGCTCGACTATCAGCGCGAGACGAACGATAAGATCACCTTTGAGTATATTATGATCAAAGATAAAAACTGCGGACTGCGTGAAGCCAAAGACCTAATGAAATTTCTTCACGGTTTTAAGGCTAAGGTGAATCTGATCCCGTTTAACGCACATCCCGGTATGCCCCATGATCGCCCCACAGATAGCGACATTCGCGCGTTTCAGGTCTATCTTGCAGAACGTTCCATCGCAGCGCCCGTGCGCTACAGTAAGGGGCTTGACGTCAGCGGTGCCTGCGGGCAACTTGCCGCAAAGACACAAGACAGCCTGCATCTCGCACCTGCACGCAAAAACGTCATACCGCAGGCACACACTAACGTCCTTGCGTAATCCCTCCAATTTGCTAAGAATATTGGATCCACCCAAAAGGATCCGACGATGTTTCAGCATTGGGCTTTTTCACATCCTGGCGCCGCCAACGAGGGCCGCGCCGAGCGCCATTCGGCTGACCTGCGCGTTGCTGTGGTCATTCCTTTTGAGTCTTGGCAATTAATGTGGACCATACGGTCAATTAATATCTCAAACACAGGCCTACTATGTGCCGCCGATGTCACTGATCCGACATCTGCGCAGAAGGCCACAGATCTCGACACGCTGCTTGAGGCAGAACCAGAGGTTCAGCTTCAGATCGACTCTCCCACTGACGACCTCTTTGCGGCGACGGTACCAGCGCGACTGACCCGGAAAACCAAAAAACCCTGGGGCCTGGAACTGGCGTTCCAATTTAACGCTGAAAGCGATGAACTGATGAATTTGGTGGCGAGCATTGAACAAGCCCCCCCCGTGTCACGGCGGAACCATTAATGCCCAATAAACCAAGCAAAATTGCGGTCGCCACTCTCGACAGCATGCGCAAGGTGTTTTCCATACCTGAGACCGAAGACTCCACCCTCATCAAAATTGAAAAGGACATCAGCCAAAACCTGCTTGGTTTTCTGAGAGACCATATTGTGGCTGGCGAAATGGAACCCGCACAAATTGAGAGGGAATTCAGGACGGTCACAATCCCCGAAGAACCCATGTTCGTGCACGATCAGGCGAAATTTTTGATGGAAAAAGTGGTCAGCCAGTCCGTCCACACGGCCGCTCCTGGATTCATTGGCCATATGACGTCAAGCATGCCCTATTTCATGCTACCACTGGCGAAAATCATGATCGCCCTGAACCAGAACACCGTCAAAATCGAGACTTCAAAAGCCTTTACTCCTCTTGAGAGTCAGGTGATCGGAATGCTGCATCATCTTATCTATCGCCGCGATGATGCCTATTATGATCGTTGGACCCATGACCGAGCCCATGCATTTGGCGTGTTTTGCTCTGGCGGCACGATCGCCAATGTGACGGCTCTTTGGGTCGCCCGCAATCAGTTGCTCGCCCCGAGGGGGGAATTCCGCGGCACGCGAGAAGACGGCGTTGCAGCAGGTATGATGGAACACGGCTACAAACAACTCGCCATTTTGGTCTCCAGACGAGGACATTATTCCCTGAAAAAATCCGCCGATATTCTCGGCATTGGACGAGCCAACCTGATCGCTATTGATACGGATGCGCAAAATAAAATTCGTCTTGATCTGCTCCGGCAAAAGGTCGAGGAGTTAAAGACTAAGAGTATCGGCATTGTTGCCATCGTTGGGGTTGCTGGAACGACTGAAACCGGGAATGTTGACCCACTCGAGGACTTAGCCGCGATCGCGAGGCATCACCGGATTCATTTTCACGTTGACGGTGCATGGGGAGCCCCCACTCTATTTTCTGACCGCCACAAACACCTGCTCAAAGGGATTGAACTGGCCGATAGCGTTGTCATTGACGCGCATAAACAACTTTATGTGCCCATGGGTGCGGGTATTTGTTTGTTCAAGAGTGAATTGGCTCTGGACGCCATTGAAACGACAGCCCAATACATCATTCGCCGAGGTTCTCGTGACCTTGGCAAGCACACTCTCGAAGGATCACGGGCAGGCATGGCGATGCTGGTGCATTCAGGGTTACGCATTCTTGGTCGTAAGGGCTACGAGTTGCTGATAGATGTTGGCATCGGCAAGGCCGCGCAATTTGCGCGCATGATACAAAACACGGAAGATTTCGAAATCACAACGGAGCCTGAACTCAATATTCTAACGTACCGCTTTGTTCCGGCCCATGTCAAAAAAGCGCTACCATCACTCAGCACCGAGCAACGGCGCCGCACCAACGACTTGATCAGCGAATTGACCGTCAACATTCAAAAAACGCAGCGCGATCGTGGACAAACATTCGTATCACGGACCACGTTTGAAATCGCGTCCCATGACTTCCAACCACTGACAGTTTTCCGCGTCGTGTTGGCCAATCCATTAACAACAAGACAAATCTTTATCGATGTCCTCGAAGAACAGCGTGCCATCGCCAAGGATGAACTCGCACGTATGGGTTTTGAACGGGAATTCGCTGTGATCATTGCCAACACCCCTGGCTAACGGACAAGGATCAGACTATGCCCCCGACAGTAACAACCCCTTCATCATCAGCATCAGCATCAGCATCAGCATCAGCATCAGCATCAAAACCACAGACAGACCTTTCGCAAGTTTCCTTGGCCGAGTTGACAAAATTAGCTCCAGAGTTATGGGACGAGGTGATGACATCCATTCGCCGCAGCGTTGAATCAAGGCAAACAGCGCAGCTTGCCGCAATGCGTCAAAAAGCGGGAGCCACCATACACCGCTGGTCTCTGGCCTCTGAAAGCCCCTTAGCCCAAACACAACATGCCCGTGAGGAACTCATCAAAGCCCGTATGACGGCCATGGCCATTGAGCAATTTGTCGCAGCATTTACGGGCGCGCATCAAAGACCACATTGGACGGAAAAGATCACATTATGGTGGCATCTAATCAGGCATTTGGAGGGCGGCACGCTACTGAGTCTTGCAAAGCATGATAAGGCCTGGCGTCTGGTCAAAAATCCAGCCGCGGCAGCAGCCTCCATTCAAGCTGCGGGATTTTGGTCTCTTCCCACCAAAGAGCTATGCGAAGCCCTCAAAATTTACATGGGAGATGACGAGATTCTCGAGGTTGGTGCTGGCCGTGGGCTTTTTGTCGCGGCGCTCAGAGAATGCGGCGTCCGGGTGCACGGAATTGATGATTGCAGCTGGGAATTGGCCCGGCGAGTCATCCACAAATCAAGGACATTCATGTCTGAAGAAAGCGCCGAAGACGCGTTAAGACGACGCCAACCAAAAGTCGTCTTATCCGTCTGGCCACCCCCGTCCAATAATTTTGAGAAGGCTGTATTTGCCACACCGTCTGTCAAGCTCTACCTTGCGATTGTCAGCACCCATCAGTTTGCCAGTGGCAATTGGCAGGACTACAAAGCCCAGGAACAACACCCAAAGGGATTCACTTGCGTCATGAATGAATCAATCAACAAAATGCTGCGGCCCCTGGAATCTGAGCAACGCCTGCTGATATTCCGACGGCGACAACTCTAGTGTGGTGTAGTGTGGTGTGGTGTCGCGTAGGGCATTACAACGTCACGCGACGAAAAGTCACCTCACCCGCGCCGCGACCGGATCCCTAAGCGCCGCAATTCATCGTCCAGCGTGCCATTCAACATCATCCAAAACATTTTCCAGTCACCGATAAAAGACCACAGAGGATAACGAAACGTCGCTGGACGGTTCTTCTCAAAAACAAAATGCCCCCACCAGGCACACGCATAACCACTGATCACTGCTGCCAACAGCCAAACCGTATCACCGGTCAGCACCATCACGACAATCAGTGTGAGCGCGATACTCGTGCCAAAGAAATGCTGCAGGCGACACTGAGGCACACTGTGTTCACTGAGATAAAAAGACCAAAATTGTGAAAAGGTTTGATATCGATCTGTTTTTAATGACTCCACGAGTTCGCTCCTGCTGCCAAATCCATCCACATAATCGGCGTCCCACCATTGTACCTCAGTTCACGATACCTGCGAAAAGACCTGAAAAAACTTTTCATTGGACACAGTCACCGACACAGAAAAACTTTCGAAACCAGGTGACACCCTGATATATTATTTCACTCTGAAGCATCTTTGAAAAAAATGGCCTCAATAACATTTAAAGGATCAATCTCTGATGAAACCATCTCTGCAAATAAATGCAAAAGCGTTAACTTTAATTTTGACTCTAAGCCACGGCTCCATGGCTCTTGCAGGTGCACCGTCAAAAGCCAATATGGATTTGTTATACACACCGCTTTCAGACTTTGTACTACAGGGCGGCTTGGGCGTATCCTATAACATGAAATCCGATCTAGAACTTGGTGTTCATTACCTTACTGGTTCAAAGACGATCAATTATGAATCCACAGACAATGGCTCCAAGGTTACCGGCAGCGCAAAGCTGCAAGGTTCGGCGGGTTATGTCTACGGCCGGTATTTTTTTGGAAATAGCTTTAACATGATGGCAGGTCTTGGTATCAGAAACGCGACCATCGATTATACGATTGAAGAAAGTAGCTTAAATTTGAAGTTGACCGGGAAAATAGCCATCCAAAGCATCGCAGCGCCTATTTTCATTGGCAACCGGTGGACTTTTCCCTCAGGTTTTACCATCGGCTGCGATTGGATCGGAGCCTTCATACCCTTCTCAGGCAAGGCAACGAGCACGCTTGACGGAAATCTCTCTAGCTCAACGATCACCGATTTAAATGAAAAATTCGTGTCTTTGGGTGATGATCTTGCCCACAAAACATCACTCACACTGCTTCTGACATCAATTGGCTGGGCGTTCTAAAAGACTCCCGTTTATTGGCATTCAGTGTAATGAATTGGAATCAATTGGAATCAATAGACATAAAAAGAACCGGCAGGCCGCATGCCTGCCGGTTCTTTGTTTTTTAAAGTCCGCGTACCGCCGTTAGCTAGCGCCTGTTGTGGCTTTCTCCTGAACGAAAGTCTTACCTTTGTAGATGCGTGCATAGAACAGATAGACCAGGGATGCGCCAAGCATCAGCCATGTGAAGAACATGTAGTAGGCTGAGCCCGTTAAAGTCGCGTGACCCTGATCATCTTGAATCAATTTATTCACCACCGACGTGATCGTATTGCCAAGTGTGACCGATAGTAGGTACATACCCATAATCAAAGACTTGAGCGAGTTTGGTGCCTGGGAGTAACTAAACTCCAAGGCGGTCACAGAAACCAGCACCTCTGCAGCCGTCAAAATGATGTAGCTGGCAACCTGCCATAGAATCGATACGCTTTGACCAGCATCAATCAAGTTCTGCGCATAGGCGGTTAAAGCAAAAGAAATCACGGTCAGAAAAAATCCTGCACCGATTTTACGCAAAGGTGTCACCGCGGTGAATTTGCGGCAGAACGGGTAAATCAAAAGATCAAACAACGGCACAAACGCCATGACTAAAACAGGATTGATTGCCTGCACCTGACTCGACAAAATCTCGATGGATGTGCTGCCGAGCTGCACCATGCGGTCCATTTTTTCGGCCTGCATGACCCATGCGGAACCTGTTTGATCGTAGAGCGACCAGAAAAATGCGATAAACAGATACAGTCCCGCAAGATTCAGCATCGCTGTCTTTGCATCGGGGCTTGCCAGTTCTTTTTTATAGTGACCCACACCAGTCGGCGGAGCCACGCGGTAAGTGTGACGCCCCAACCAGAACACCACGGTGGCAATGAACATCAAAATCCCTGGTACGCCAAACGCCACGCTGGCACCGTAGTGTTGGAGCAGCAAAGGTGTGAGCAGGGTGGAAAAGAAACTGCCAAAATTGATGGAGAAGTAAAACCATGAAAACACCCGGGGCAGCAATTCTTTATTGCTCTCGGAAAATTGATCCCCCACATGCGCCGACACACAGGGTTTGATCCCTCCAGCGCCAATGGCGATGAGCGTCAGCCCCGCAGCTAAACCCATTTTCGATTCAAACATTGCCAGGGTCAGATGACCAAGACAGTAAACGATCGAAAGGTTCATGATGGTTTTGTATTTGCCCCAGAAAATATCCGAGAGCAATGCGCCCAGAATGGGGAAGAAATAAACGGCGCTCGAAAAGTTGTGGTACCAGACCATCGCTTCGGGCTCAGTAAAGGCATTTTGCCCTTGCTCCATTAAGTATTTCGTCATGAACACCATCAGGATGGTCTTCATGCCGTAGAAGCTAAAACGCTCTGCAGCCTCATTACCGATGATAAACGGAATGCCGCGGGGCATGGATTTCTTCGCGGTCTCTTGCTGGGACATAGGCACTCACTCCTCAGAACAAAATCAGCAGTTTAAGGTTCATTCTTGACCAACTGGCCAAGGTTGGACGTGATATCACTTTGGCCACCATTACGCTAGAATTTTTGTGCCTTGTCCCCGATCAAAGGCCAATTTAGACGCCTAATTGGCGCGCGTAGTGGCCACCAAGGCGCAGGAGCTCCTCGTGAGTCCCAGATTCCACGATGCGTCCGCCCTCCATGACTAAAATCCAGTCAGCTTTCCGCACCGTCGACAGGCGATGCGCAATCACCAGCACCGTCCGGCCTTTGCGAATGGTTTCAAGCGACTCTTGAATCAAGCGTTCGGTCTCATTGTCGACGGCAGACGTGGCCTCATCAAGAATCAGAATCGGCGGTTTACGAATCACCGCACGGGCCAACCCAATCCGCTGTCTCTGACCACCAGAGAGTCTTTGCCCCCGCTCTCCCACAACCGTGTCATATCCGGCAGGCAATCGGTCCACAAACTCGGACGCCGCCGCCAACTGCGCCGCCTCGATCACGTCCGAATCCTTGAAATGGCCACCGTAAGAAATATTGGCACGAATGGTGTCACTGAATAAAAACACATCCTGATTGACCAGTCCCACCACCCTGCGAAGATCCTGCACTCGATAAGCGCCGATATCGTGCCCATCGAGTGTGACACGACCTTTTTGGGGTTCGTGAAAACGCAGCAGCAACTTGGCCACTGAACTCTTCCCGGAACCAGTGGAACCGACCAATGCTGTGGTTTTGCCGGCTGGAATATCCAGAGACAACCCGTCAAACATCAAAGGCCGTCCCTTATAACCAAAGCTGACCCCCTCAAAACGGATATGTCCCTTAACGCTTGGCGCAGCGAGCTCCTTCGTGCCGCGTTCGACGGTGACCGGTACATACAAAAGATCCAGAATCCGGTCGCAGGAGGCCATCGCCCGCTGATAAAGATCGACGGTTTGACCGAGACTTGTGAATGGCCATAGCAGCCGCTGCGTCAAAAACACCAAAATGCCAAAACTGCCCACCGGCATCTGACCATGGATGGTCTTAAAGCCGGCCAGAATCAAAGTTGCAACAAAACCTGACAGCACGGCCATGCGAATCACTGGCGTAAAGGCGCTGCTGACGCGGATGGCGGCCTGATTTGAGGTCACATAGTCATGAGAAAGGCTTTTGACTTTGTCAGATTCATAGGCCTCTGCGGCGAATGCTTTGATGGTTGAAATCCCCGTGATATTGCTCGTCAGTCGCGCTGCAATTTTTGCGGCTTTTTCCCGCACCTCCGCATACAGTGGCTCTGCAATCGCCTTGTAACGGGCCGCCCCCCAAATGATCACGGGAATCGGCAAAATTGCCACACAAGCGATATCCCACGCGATGTAGAAGAACGCGGCACCAATGAACACCACAGCAGCCGCCACCTGCAGAATACTATTGGCCCCATTGTTAAGAAAACGCTCCAGTTGATTGATGTCATCATTGAGAATCGACACCAATTGTCCCGAATGCCTTTGATCAAACCACTCCATGTCGAGGCTTTGCATGTGGTTGTAGGCATCCATCCGAAGATCGTGTTGCACCAATTGGGCAAGATTTTGCCAATGAACGCCGTACAGATACTCAAAAACCGATTCACAGATCCAAATCACAAGTGTCAGACCTGCCAGCACCAAAATCTGACTCACTGGGGCAACGATTCCAAGCTGCGAGACAAACGATTGCTCACGCCTTGTCACGACATCAATCGCGACACCGATCAAAATCTCTGGCATCACATCAAAAAACTTATTCAGAATACTGTATAACGATGCTCGTGCGGCAATCATCCGGTAAGCTCGGCTATAGGACAGAAGTCTTACCAAAGGGGCTGCCTTGGTGGCGCGTTCACGTGGTATGATGTTCTCGGGATCCGTTAGGCTCACTCGTCCTCCTGGGAAACGTCAGGTGTTTCGTTCAGATCGAGATGTTATGAGAGGGCCGGCTTTCCGTCCAGAGATTTACTTTCGTCATAAAGGACCTCATCCATGAAAATCTTACTAACTGGTGCAACGGGGCTCATTGGTGGGCATTTGGGCATCACTCTGACGCGATTGGGTCATCAAATCACAGCTCTCACCAGGGATGGCAATGCCACAAAAATCGGATTTCCTGCCCGCGTCATTGCTTGGGATCACAAGTCTGCCATCGATGGTCGCGTCCTATCTCCCGATCAATCCCCGTTCGACGCGGTGATCCATTTGGCGGGAGAGCCCGTAGCACAACGATGGACCACGGCAACCAAAAAACGGATCTCCGATAGCCGTGTTCTCTCAACGAAAGCCCTCGTACAGTCATTGCAAAGTCTACGGGGTAAAAACTTCACCTGGCTCAACGCTTCGGCCATCGGTTTTTATGGAGACACTGCCCAAAAGACCGTGAATGAGTCAAACCCGGCAGGCAGCGGTTTTCTTGCCGATGTTTGCAAGGATTGGGAGGCAGCCTGCCCCAAAGATGGGGCACGTTCTGTTCAGCTGCGTTTTGGTGTGATCTTGTCGGATGAAGGCGGCGCCCTGCCGAAAATGATTCTACCATTTCGCTACGGACTTGGAGGCCCCATCGGTAATGGCGCCCAGGGTATGCCATGGATCCATATTGACGACGCGGTCGCTGCCATTGTGCACTGCCTCAACACGACCTCCATTCATGGTCCTGTAAATGTTGTGGCTCCAGGATGCGTCAGCAATGATGTTTTTTCAAAGACTCTGGCCAAGGCCCTTGGCACTTGGTCATTGATGCCTGCTCCTCCGGCCGCACTGCGGGTGATCCTTGGCGAAATGAGCTCCATGCTGATAACGGGAGCATTTGTAAAACCGGAGATTCTCATCCTAAACAACTTTCATTTCCGCTACGGAACGATTACGGATGCTCTGCATCATTTGATTCCGCAACATTTTCCCAGGGGCGCCAGAGTGTATACGGCAAGGCAGTGGATTGCAGGGACTCCGGAACAAAATTTTCCATTCTTTTCCGCCGCCGAAAACCTTGAGCGCATCACACCTCCGTGGCTGCATTTTCGCATCACTGGAAAATCCTCAGAGACGATGGGGTCCGGTCTTTTGATTGACTATAAGCTTCGCATCAAGGGTTTGCCGGTGCGCTGGCGCACACGCATTGAGGATTGGAATCCACCGCAATCATTTGTCGACACCCAGCTCAAAGGACCCTACAAAATCTGGCATCACACTCACAACTTTGAGCCCCTTGCCGGTGGCACTTTGATGACCGACCGCGTGATCTACAAGATGCGGTTTTGGCCCCTCGGAGACGTGGCATTGCCCATGGTGCAAAACGACGTACGGACAATTTTCGGATACCGCCGTAAAATCCTTGCCAAGCTTTGAAGACTCGGATTTCGATCGGATTTTTTTTCAGAATTGCGACGCTCTCCGACACAAAGGATGATTCGATGAAGCGATTTTGGATCGGATTATTTTTATGCTCATGGATGTCTGGCTGTACGATGCGCCGCATCGTCTTCGACTACCATGAGTTTTTTGCCACCCGCGCTGCAGCCTCTTACTTTGATCTAACTCATGAGCAAAAACACACCTTCAAACAGCAATGGACCGCCTTCACTAGAAGGATCAGCCAACACAAAATCCCGAACACAGCCTCGATCATCGCATCCATTACAGACTCCCCGGATCCATTCCAGCAGGTCGAACGCACCCAAAGTGCCATCATTGACATGATGGTAGATGTCTGCACTGAGTTCGCGCCGGTGCTGGCAGTTTTAACTCCGCAGCAGATCGAGCACTTCAAAGAGCGGTTGGAAGAACGCAATCATCAGCATGACCCAGGTAAAAATGGCGGACTGGACTCCTTTCGCAAAAAAAAGCTTGAAGAAATGCTCGACAATACCAAGCGCTGGCTTGGCAGCGTCTCAGAGACCCAACGCGGACTCATCACGAACATCGAGGCTCAAAAGCAATCCACAGGTCATTGGGAAAAGGATTATCTGGACTATTCCAGGGACTCCCAAGAAGCGTTTTTGTCTCTCGTGGCAGCTCACCGCGGCGACGCGGAGAATCTGCAAAAAAAATGTTCCCAATTCGCCAGGACTCCAGAACATTTTTTGAGTGCCAGGTCAGGAGATTTCAAGATGGCGCTAGCGCGTTTCAGGCGTCGCTATTTTGAATCGATGTATGAAACGTTATCCACGCAGCAAAAACAACATCTTGCCGTTGAGACGAGAAAACTGGCCGCTGATCTTATGATGTGGTCCCAGTCAATCCAACAACGTTAAGATCTCGAGTGTTGATTCCATAATTGATTCCTTAATTGAGTCAATAATTGAGTCAATAATTGAGTCAATCATTGAGTCCATGACAGAGCGTTTACCGCTTAAACACTCTAGGCAACACCCTCATGCTAAACTGCGAATTTCCATCCGAGTTTTGTTTAAATTGCCCACATCGACCAAACCAAACCCGTATCACTTTGCCACCGCAGTTTGCATATAGACACGCTTGGGTCTAAAATGTCCAAAAGCCGTTATGGCCACATTTTTTTTAGCAAGGAGAGTCTCATGTATCAGCGCAACACGTGCATCATTGCTTCATTATTTGTCGCGGGCCTGACGTCTGCGGCCATTCTTTCAGGATGCGGTAAAAAGAAGGAAAAAAGCACCTCAGAGACCCCTGACTCCATCGCTGATCTTAGCCTTTCAAGTGCGTTGGCACTTGACTTGCCTTCAACACTCGTCAAAGCCTCTGGCGGCACCACAACCAGCAGCCTGACACTGGACCAAAAATTTGACCAAAAATTTGACGAAAAACTTGTTGGAAAAAAATCATCAGAGGCTTGCCGCACCATGGAAAACACCTCTAGGGTGTTAGAGCGCCTGCAAGAGATCGGCAGCATGTTCTGTCACCTGGAGGCTGAATCTGCCAACATGAAATTCGGCACAAAATACACCGTTAACGTCAGTGGTGGTGATCAAAAAAACGGTTCTCAAAGCATGGCAATCTGGGTCGACAATTCCGATGCGGCCAATCTCAAAGTTTACATGTGTAAAGGCGGAACTCTTGCGCAGACGATCAGCATCGCTGGATTTGCAGGTCAGGGCAAAGCCAAAGGAACTGTGCAATCGATCCACTCTGGCAGCGAAGGAGCAACAACCCATACAGGAGGCGCTTCCATCGAGTTTGACTTCACTCAAAGTGGGTACCGGGTTGTAAAATCTTCCATGAAAGATACATCGACAGGCGGCTCCTATGCTGGTTCGTTCCGTAATTATGCTGAACTGACATTGGCTGACTCTGGAGTGAGCACGATCCGGATGTCCAGTGAAGGAACACGTGGATCAGACACCATGAGCGATCAGGGTGCCATGTTCTTCAACGGCACCATCGGTCAAGCTCTCTTTAAAGGAGTTGGCACAAACGGGGTTCACACCTACAACTATACCAGTCGCTCAACATTCGGTAGTGACGGTGTCACTGTAGATAACGCCACGGCGCCTGAGGCCATCAAGGTGCCCTTGGCAGCGTTGCCCGACAAACTTCCTTCCAGCTTCTCTCCAGAAGCTCCCGCAGGCTGGGATTGCTCTGGCACCACCGAAACAGTCACCATCGACTTGACAGCAACAACAGGAACAGGCCCAGCCCATCAGGCTTGTAACAAACGTGACCGCCATAGTTTCACTGAGTGCTTTGGCACCGACTTTGAGCACGGAACCCAAGAGTAAGGTTTCTTCTTGATACGACGATCGAGCGCGCTTCAACGTTCGATCGCAAATACCCCCTTTGGCCGCATGGGCGAAAGGGGGTTTTCAGCATCAAACTGTTGGACAGATCAGTAGACCCACTTTCAGTAGACCCACTTTCAGTAGACCCACTTTCAGTAGACTCACCAGCGGGCCTTGGCCATCCCGGAATAACCACCTTCAGACGTAGTCGTTGTGACGTTGTTGCTGCCAGGTTGCCATTCAATGTTGCGGTCACCACCACCAGGCAGTTTGCGCAGGCATTTCCACTCAACGGCCGTTCCTGCCGGCAGGGTGCGGATCAATCCGGTCCAAACGCCGCGAGCATACTCAGCCGCCTTCAAAGGCAAGGCTCTAGCCGGATTCCACGCACCAAGCACGGGATCTGCTCCGACAACAAACATGCCATAGCCCCGGGGTGCATCACGACCTTCATCACAGACGATGTGGACAGAGGCGGCATCAGGAGCACCGATGCGCCATTCAACAGAGATTTTATGATTCAACCGAGTGTCACCAGCGACCATGCGGACGAAAATAGCCGCATCAAAAACTCGCTCATAACAGGTGACAGAGCGCGATGACACACCACCATCGCAGACTGGCACGAGCTCTCCATCCACTGAGACTGCGGCTGGCGCCCATCCTGGTGACCAAAGTCGTACGGTCCATGCGCGGCTATCCTGCGCTCCCGCATAGGTACCGACACTGCCTGCAATGCTAACATTTGTGGTTAACTCTTTGGTCACTTGCTCAATCCGCGTCACTCGCACGGCTCCCGACTCATATTCGCGCGAATAGCCCTCGTCTTCGACAAGATCAAAAGATCCGGTTTTGGCATCTTCACTGACGTAGACATCAAGCATCATATTCTTTGCCAAGGATACGGCATTGGTCGAACCGAGGGCTTTTTGGTGCATCATCCCGGCGTAGCGTGGAATGATCGCTCCACCCTTGGCGAATACGGGAAGCCGGAACACACCGTCCCGGTAAGTCGGATAGCCGTGTAGCGTAACACCATCAGATTTTTGATGTTTGCCATCCACAAGATCATACCAAAGGCCTTTGGGAAGTTGCACATCTGTGGCGTAAATGCTGGTTTCGGCTGCCGCAGTGATCAACAGATCTCCGAGCATGCGCTGATGACCAACGTTT
>JBILMN010000264.1:0-3401 GCA_044375465.1 Oligoflexales bacterium
AAGGGGATTTTGCCCCGTGTCTTCAGGCCGACCATAACCATCCTGGCAACCCAAAGAAACAAGATTTCATTGGCTGTGACAAGCGTGTCGGTCGGATAAAAATAGTCGAGTTCTTTGGTGTTCTCAGGCCATCCAAAGGGAGAAATAGGCCAGAGCCAGCTGCTAAACCAAGTGTCAAGCACGTCATCATCTTGTTTTAATTCATGGGCTCCGCACTTTGAGCAATGGGTTGGATCTTCCATCCCTGTGGTCACGCCGTCGCATTTTTTGCAGTACCAAATTGGAATACGGTGACCCCACCAGATTTGTCGGCTGATACACCAGTCTTGAATGTTTTCAAGCCAATGGAGATAAGTCTTTTTCCAAAGGTCTGGATGAAAATTGAGTTCGCCCGACTTGGCGGCCTCAATGGCTGGGCCTGCCAGGTCTTTCATCTTGACAAACCACTGCATCGATAGTCGTGGTTCGATGATGGCTTTTGAGCGATCGGAGTGCGGGACGGCGTTGCGATGGGTTTCATCTTTGATGAAAAGCCCAAGTTCTTTCATCCCTTTGACAATTTCTTTGCGCGCCGTAAACCGGTCAAGGCCGCGGAATTTTTCCGGACAATGTTCGGCTATGGTGGCATCGTCGTTCATGATATTGATCAGGGGCAGGCTGTGGCGTCGGCCCATTTCAAAGTCGTTGAAATCATGGGCCGGAGTGATTTTGACGCAGCCCGTACCAAAATCAGCGGCCACGTAAGGATCAGCAATGATCGGGATGAGACGATCCGTGAATGGCAGTTTCACGTGTTTATCGACCAGGTGCTGATAGCGTTCATCGTCTGGGTTGACGGCAACGGCCGTGTCACCAAGCATGGTTTCTGGTCGTGTCGTAGCGATGGGGATCATTTCCCCGGGGCATTCATGGATGGGGTAGTTGAAGTGCCAAAGAGTCGCATTCATTTCGACTGACTCAATTTCGTCATCACTGATAGCCGTTTTAAGCGCGGGGTCCCAATTGACAAGTCTTTGCCCGCGGTAGATGAGGCCCTCATTGAAAAGTTGAACGAAGATGGCTCTAACGGCCTTACTGAGACCCGGATCCATGGTATAGGCTTCACGGTCCCAGTCGCAGCTAAATCCCATGCTGCGAAACTGGGAGGTGATCATACCTCCGTATTTGTCCTTCCACGCGTGGAGGCGTTCAAGCATCGCTTCGCGGCCGATCTGCTGGCGGGTTTTCCCCTCCTCTTTTTCGAGCGCCTTTTCCACCATCATCTGGGTGGCAATACCTGCATGATCAGTCCCTGGAAGCCACAAAGCATTGTAGCCTTTCATGCGCTTCCACCGGACAAGGATGTCTTGAATCGTATAGGTCGTGCCATGGCCCATGTGCAGCTGACTGGTCACGTTGGGGGGTGGCATGAGGATCGTGTAGGGTTTTTTGGAGGGATCAACGGGTGCTTTAAAAAAGCCTCCCTTCATCCAATGATCATACCATTTCGTTTCAAAGACTTTTGGATCGTACGTGATTTCCATCTCTGACATTTGTCAAAACCCCTTCAAAGCGTTCGTTTGAGGGGGTTTTCTATCACAGATTCTAGGACTTTGGGGAGGGTTTGTTTACGTCAAAAACGTTAGTGTGATGGGGCCGACTGCTTGCCGCCGGCGATACTGTACTGGAGGCTACTTTGCATGATGGCGCGTGCTGTGGCCTCGGCATTACAGGCCGATCCGAGACATCCGTAGATTTTTTGAATTCTCTGGATATCGCCAACCGACAGGGATCTAGAGGCCAACCCCTCGCCAATCATGATGCTGGGGTTCATAATGGAGCTGCTGTCATAGGACTCGTTGATGTGGGCGAGTCCCAGTAAATGCCCCAGCTCGTGGGTGGCAAGACTTTGCATATCGACAATCTCTCGCTGGTCCACGGGGCCCTGGCTTAAGGCGTCACTGATAAAATAGAGCTCTGAGTTATAGCGAATGTCGGCAGCGTCGATACTCTGGTAGGAATTATTTGGGTTACTCCAAATAGTGGTGGCTAGAACGTTAGTGCTTTTCCCTGTTTTTTTCCAGTGTGCATCAAGATACTGCCCATTGATACCGTCGGCCAATGAGCTATAGAGATCAGGGAATGAGTCACCCGTGATATTGTTATGCTGGCCAGCAAAATTAAATAATTTTTTTCCGGTCGCAAGCTCCCAGGTTTTCATGGCTCCTTGGAGGGCGGTCAATTGCGCCTTAGACAGGTTGAAATCTGTGCGGTAGGTGATCGGAATATTCACCCATCCCTGCGGCGCGTGAAGCCCAAACTCCGGTGAATTAGGATCACCACTATTTGCGGACTCAGCCCCTTTTTTTTCCTCGTGGTCGCCATGTAGGCTCACCTTGTACATCTGCGCACCGCAGGCAATAAAATTGGTGAAGGCCGCAACGAGGGCTCCCGAGACGAGCATATATTTGTGGATCAGCCGCATAAATTCTCCCTCAATTCAGTGACCGCTTCGACGGGAAGCCTCGCACTCCAAAAGGGGTGCCCGCTACCCAGATAAAGAGTCATCGGTACCCATCCAACAAGGCCTAAGGGGTGCTATTTTAACTAAGTAATTTCAGGATGTTGCTCTGTATTTTATCCGATTGAAGATTGGCAAAGGCTGGCCATCACAACGGATAGGATCAAAAAGACAGCAGTCTCTCTTAGAGATAACGTCCAATGGCTTCAAATCAATTGGCCTGAAAACAGATTTTTGCAAAATTCACTGAGAGGAAAAACCTCCACATCATCAATCTTTATTCGATCTGTACCGAGATACACTCCGATGAGATGATCAATTTGGAGAGACTGTGCAGCCGCGTGCAGGCCTTTGTTGAATTTTGAATCCCAACGCTTTGCAGATTTAATTTCAATAGCCGATTTTGATTTGCCTTTGCAAACGATGAAGTCAACTTCCGATCCACTAGGGGTACCCCAATAATAGATGGATCAGTTTTTGCCGCAGTAACTCGAGTATGCTCGCAACTCATTCAATACAAATGTTTCCAAGAGGTAACCGGCCTCCATGCCTAAAGCATCCCCAAAATCACCTCGGATGGTACGCACTACAGCACAGTCAAAGAAATAGAATTTTGGACTAATGACCTCTTTAACCTTTGCTTTAAGGTGAATTGGTTCAACGTAAGTTCCTAGAATGGTATCTTAATGATTTGCGTTGTCTTGACTATGCGAGATTTTTTTTTGACGCTCAAAACGAGAGCGGTGCGTATGGCATTTGTCATTGAATTGTTCCACCTTAAGCGGGTATGACATGCCGCGACTCGCGGCGGTGTTTTTTGCGCCTGGGTTTTAACATGTTGTTCCGCTATTTTGGCGTCAGACGGCCGAGCTGTGAATTCTTGGGAATAAAAACATTTTTT
>JBILMN010000265.1:0-3383 GCA_044375465.1 Oligoflexales bacterium
GAACCTCCATGATTCTTAAAATTCGATTGAAAATAGCACTTTCGTGTCGTGAATAAATTGGGTCAACCTTTTTTAGATAGTTATCGGAAACAGGAGACTTATCACCCTCAGATAAGACCTTTCGGTCGCTGAAGTCGTCTATCGACAAGGGATCAAAATATATCGGTGGATTCAACTCCTCGCGCAAAGCGTCGGCGTCAAATCGCTGCAGGCGAGCTAACCTGACCATGTTCAGTGCCAATTGGTCGATTAAAAAAACATCTATGTAGGTCTTTGGCGAAAATTCTGATTTTAAAGCTGCTGTGACGTCTGCTGCAGCGATCGGATCATATTGCGTCGTCAAGGCAGCATAGTAACCATGGCTAAAACAAGGGCTCCTTTTTGTCGATCTACCATCATCAATCGCCATAAGCTGTCTCCTTACTTGAAAAATTCCATTAACGACTCGTGCAATACTTCATTAGGATCGAGCGACCAGTGCGAAAGCGTGAGATGCTTTGCATAGTCTCGATCAAAGTTCCTGGCCTGATTTAACGACTTTCTTGCACCATAAAACCCATTGTGCTGAACTAACGTTTTAAACTCATTAATTCGCTCAACCACTGGATTTGGATGGGTTGAGGGATGCGAATGTACTTCGACGTCATGAAGGCGAACTATGCCGAATGGCCTAAAATCTGCGGAGCAGAGAGTTTCCTGTAGCTGGTGGATGGTTGTTGTTGGAACTGATTTTCCCGTTAGTTGCAACTCAATCCGGCTCATGGATTCATTTAGTCCACTCTCGTTCGCTTTATCGTAAATAACCAATTTATTAGATCCAACGCCGACAATAAGTCCCGTCTTTAATCCTGATTTCTCCTGGAATTCTGTTCTCTGGCGTTTATGGGCGATATCTAAGCATTTTAGTAAGTTAGAAAAAGGTGTCATGTAATCAACGGCAAGATCGATGCGATAAATCCTAAAGTTGTCTATCCATTCTCCAAAAAGATCCTCTAGTAGCCGAATGTACTGATTCGTAAGCGCTCAATCTGACCCGTACTATCGCAAGTTTTAAAATTGTCGTAGGTTCCGGTCCTGAATTTCCTGAGGAGGATCTATGACGGGATTGAAGATTGACTTTTGGCGGGATCATTTGGCAAAACTCGCATCATCAGGCAAGGCTGTGAGTGCTTACTGCAGAGAGAATGGCATATCACCAGCGAGTATTTACCACTGGCGCAAGCGTATCGAAGAAAATCCGGAAGAGAATGGATTTGATGAAGTCACTGTCGCTTCAGAGGAGGCAGATCACGATTTCACACTGAATTTAAGCGCTCTTGATCAAAGTATTTTGTGTCGGCTGGTGTTGATGCTTTCGGGGCAGGAACATGCGTGAGGTTAAGTCGTTTGAGCGAGTTTATCTCTACCGAGGAATTGTCGACTTCAGAAAATGGGCGGCGGGCCTTGCCCAAGTTGTCGAGCACGAGCTCTCGGAAGTCCTAGTCGACGCAAACAGGATCTTTGTGTTTGTGTCGAGAGATCGCCGGTCGGTGAAGTGTCTTTATTGGAATAAAACTGGCCTCGCCGTGTGGACGACAAAGCTAGAAGCCGAGACCTTCAAAATGGATCGAAAAAGAGAGGGCGGAGTCTGGATTTCGCCACATCAATTGGAGTGGATCTTGGCAGGACTTGATTACACGAAGTTAAAACCCCACAAAGAAGTTACAGTGAAAAAAATATCGTGAATATGAGGCATCAATTTGGTAAATTGGTTGCCACGATGCTAGATCTCGATAAAAACCTTGTCCCCGATAATCTCGCCGAAGCTCAAGAGCTTATCCTTGAGCTTAAGAGGCTTAACGACAATGGTGTCGGCGAGCGTAAGGCCATCGAAGATCACTACAAGGCTCTACTTAGCCAAATGAAGGCGAAATTTCGCACCGTATTAACCACCGTGTACGGTGCGTCAAGTGAGGCGATGAATGCTCTGTTTAACGAGGCTGATCAAGCCGCAGCCGTAGCAGCTGCGACCGAAGAATTAGACGCGGCATGTGAGGAAGTAACCGGAAATGACCCTCGCCCGCCCCGCAAGAAGAAGCGCAAGGTTTTGCCAGACCACTTGCCGCGAGAGGAAGTGATTCACGATCTCTCGGAAGAGGAAAAGATCTGCAAGGACGACGGTACGACACTTGAAAAAATCGGCGAAGATGTACGCGAAGAAGTTTCCATTACACCAGCGCGCATCAAAGTGATTAGGCATATCACGTTAAAGTACGGTTGCCCAAAGTGTCACGGCGGTGTCACGTGTGCATGCGGCCCGAAACGGGTTATTCCTGGTAGTGTTGCCTCGCCCAGTATTCTTGCAAGCCTCGTTACCAATAAATACCTCGATCACCTTCCGCTGTACCGGCAAGAACAGATGTTTAAACGGCACGGTGTTGAAATCACGCGTGCAACCATGGCTGCATGGATCATTAAGACCGCAGCAGCAGTCCAGCCGCTGGTAAATCTCATTAAAGAGGCCATCTTGGAAGGAAAGTCTCTTCAATGTGACGAAACCCCTCTCCTCGTCTTAAAACCTAACGGGGTGCACCTGTCGAAGAAGAATTACATGTGGGTCATGGGGCGCGCGGGTCCACCTGGCATATCGCCTGCAGTATTGTTTGAACTTGGACCTGGTCGCTCAAGTGGCGTAGCAGCAAGGCTTCTCGGAGATTATCCGGGATTTGTTCAAACCGATGGTTTAAAAAGCTATGACCAGCTCCCTGCGTCAGCCTCGGGTCGCCGCCTTGGATGCATGGCGCACGTACGTCGTCAATTCGCAAAAATTATTAAAAGCCTCAAAGCAGACGCACGGGGATCTCACCCTGCATCTAAGATCATTAAGATCATCGCTCGCCTTTACAAAATTGAAGATGAGATAAGGGAAGGCTACAAAAATACTTGCGAGGTATCCTACGAAACGTATCGCTCGGCGATACGCGTGGAAAGGGCCAAAGGCATTTTCAAAGAACTTGAGGATTTTATCGCCTCTGAACACCTTGATACAAGTAAACAAAGTCCATATGGTCTTGCCTTGACTTATGCTCAAAATGAATTGCCGAAGATAAAACTTTACCTAAACAATGGCGAAACTGAGATCGACAACAATTGGATCGAGAACATGATCCGTCCATTCGCTCTTGGACGCAAGAACTGGCTGTTTTCAGACACAGAGCACGG
The DNA here is from genome assembly GCA_044375465.1 of Oligoflexales bacterium. Classification (GTDB taxonomy): domain Bacteria; phylum Bdellovibrionota_B; class Oligoflexia; order Oligoflexales; family RGVZ01; genus CAMDKS01. The sequence continues at coordinate 3,202 of JBILMN010000265.1, forward strand.
TGCTGACGCAAGCGCTAACATTTACACGATCGTACAAAATGCAAAAATCAATGGTTTGAATGTCCCACAATATCTTGAAGAAATTTTTATTCGTCTCCCATACTGCGAAACAGTCGCTGACTACGAAGCTTTGCTTCCTTGGAATTTCAAGTGGTAATTCGGCACCTCGATTAAGCGCTTAC
>JBILMN010000266.1:0-3378 GCA_044375465.1 Oligoflexales bacterium
CGGTCGTCGTCACAGTCGCCCTGAGGTTCGTGCCAAATTGTTCCGCTGCGACCGTGACAAAAATCGCCCAGTAGCCTACAGAGCACCCCATCAAGAAGCGGAGTAAGTAGAACCCATCTCATAAATACCGCTTCATAACTAGTCGCTGGCGCGAAACTGGGTCTACCTTGGAGGCGTTGAAGCTCAGTTGATACCGCCAAATCCGATGGCGCCTCCAAGGTCGCCCCAGTTTCGCGCCAGCGACTAACTAGAGCCTGCTCCGATATTATTTTGGTTTCTAAGGAATCCTTAATTTATGCTAAGATCAGTGGATTGGAGAAAATTCCGGAAGCATCACAGTGAGAAAGGAAGCTCGCACTTATGATGAGAATCACGGCATTATCATTTTTAGGCAGTCTGCTATCACTAGCGTGCGGATCAAACTACTCTGTTAATACCAAGAGTCCTTAGTCCAAGGCGGAGCCCTTCCGCAATCGATTGAACATGCGCAGATGACAGACTCTTTGGTAGAGCAAAAACACCAACCAGCATACATATCACTTGCAACAGCTACCCCTGCGTCTTCAATTTATGAAAAATCCCCATGGCCAGTGACAGTAAAGTCTATTGGCCACAATACTGCCAGCTACCAAAACTACGGGAGCGAACCATACTTTCACCACGGACTTGATATCAGAGCTGATGCCGGGTCCGAAGTAGTACCTTCAGCAAGCGGACAGGTTGTTAATATCTCAAATTATGGACCGGGCCCTGCCTACTGGGAAGTTGCCATTTTAGATAATGCTGGCTTCCTTTAGCTTTATATCCACATGGATTTACGCTATAAAATGGGTGAATCGGCTACCTTCTCGACATATCGTTCAAGACGTATACGGCCTTTAACTCAGTAACATATTGGTTTTTAAGTAATATTTCATGGCACAGGGTTTGCTTATTTAAAGGCAGCCACCATTTACGAGGTTGTTATGACGAGGAAAGAACGGGAAAAACAGTGGGAAAAGGTTGAACAAGCCATCGATAAACTCAATGACAAATCTGATATGCTGCATCCCGACCCCAAGTTGGATGACCTCGTGCGGGAATACGATCGTTTGGATCGAGGGCCCAGCCGCAAGGACGTGGATCATGTGGCTCGACCCAGTGACGCTACCATCTGATAGGTATGATATTTCCTGCACAGACCTTACTGAGCGAATCAAATCATGACACCACGCGGATCATGCTCGATGCCAATATCCTCATCGCTCTGCTCGACCGCGCCCATAAAAATCACGAACCCGTAAAACAGATCATCCGCCACCTGTATGTGTGCGGAGCAAAATTGTACTATGTTCAACCATGCTACCTAGAAATCCTGGATTACTGGCGACGAAAAAGCCTCACAGAATACTTGGCGATACGAGCTGGTTCCGATGATGGTGCGACTGGACGCTTTGAAAAAGCTTACCGTTATCACTTAGAAGAACTCAAAAAACACACCGGGCTTCGCAACGATGCCTATTTTCAGGATTACGTGATTAAAGACCTGCGCGATCACCTCTTGCGGGTAGGTGGCAAAAACCAACGGGAAGTTGGTCGACGCCTGTGGCAAGGATTGTGTCTCAAAGCTTTTGCGCAGCGATTCCAATCGGCACAAGAGGCCTTGAAAAGCTTTGGCATCGTGTACGCGAAGTTTAACGACGATGACGTGTTTCCACTGGATCTGAAATCGCAGTGGCCTTCGTGGGAAAATATGATCGGCTTGATTGAACGTTTCGGTCTGGCGTCCAATGATGCGGCCATTTTAAACATGGTCGCTTGCGGTAAAGATATGAACGCCTTCATGAGCAACGATTATGACATGATGATTGCTGCGGAAAGTGGTGCGCTGCGGGGCGATATAAATTGTTTTACCATGCTTGACTGGTAAGGTGGTTATCATAGAGGCACTATGGCTTAATTTGATCCCGATCGTTTGCGTCAGGTTTGATTTCGCCACCGGTTTGATTATCTAAATCATTTGACTCTTTCTGGATCATTTCCTTGGCAGATGCTCGGCGAATTTTTTTTGAAAGCCTTTTTGCTTCATCGCGGGTTCCCCAATGCCCACCGCCATTTTTTGCACTTGGATGTTCTGATTTAATCATTTGGTGAGAAATTTTGCGCGTAATGTTGAAAAAATCAGTGATATAGAGGCCATACCTAAAATTGAAAATTTTGGCGTCGTCATCTGGGAACAATGAGAGCTTCTTCCCAATTGTGTCAGGTCCCAACTTTAACATGTCTTTGCGAACTGCGATGTAACGTCGCCCCTTTTTCCAGTTTTCTTTCTCGTGCTTGAAGTTGAACTCTGCAATTGAAACTCCGTCGCCTAAATCATTCCATTCAGTAAGGTTGTAGATTTCATCTTGCAAAACCCGCATCATCGGAGCTGCCACAATCTAATCAAGTTGAATTTCTTCGAGGTAGTCAAAAAACTCAGATTGGTAATAGCCTGAGTCTGCAAGAGCCATCCTTATGTTCAGCACCCCAGATAGTCGTTCTAGTGTCTGCTTGCAGAATTCGACGATCCTGTTACTACTGGAGCTGTCCCCACTGCGATTCCATAAATTCACGACATACCGTGAACGGTTGAGGAATGCAAAGATTGGATGATGTGATTTTCTTCCTCGTTTCTTGGGATTGTAGCCTTTCTTTGCGCCCTCTTGGTTGCCATAGCGAGTGACCACGGTCGAATCAAATGACAGTACCTCCTCTCCAAGTGATTTTAATGGGATTACTCGCTCAAACAAAAATCTCCAGAGTCTATCTGCAAAGAACTCTGTCGACTGCCACGATTTAAACCGATTGAAGAATCGCGTTACCGCCGTGATTGACTTTGGAATTTTCTCTAAACCAAAAGCCTGCTCGTAAATTTCTGTGGAATCGCCAAGAAATGCCGCATGCGTATACCGATACCCTCCAGCGGCAACGGTCAGCCCCAATTTTAAAATCTTAGAATAGACTCCCATACTATTCGGCGAGACCTCAGTGAAAGGCAGCATCGCCTCCACCTCCGACTTTAAATTTAGCCGTTCAAATAGGCGACTCAAGAGGGAAAATCCACGATAAGCCGTCATCATTTTGTTGGTAAAGCTAACTTTCAGCGGACTACTGTCGATTAGTTTTTCATACTTATTTTGGGGACCTCCAGTTCTGCTTATCGGCAGATTAAAACTGGAGGTTTTTTGATGACTTACGCCTGGAGGTCGAAATTCAAATGCATTTTTTGGGATTATGGCCTGCGGGCGTGTGCTAGCGACCCATTTCCCCTTGCAGGGACACAGTAACCCTAATGAATTGGCCAATCGGATCATCATCAAATCTTGAGACCATGACGGTCAAGACTCGGTCCAGTTA
>JBILMN010000014.1:0-35958 GCA_044375465.1 Oligoflexales bacterium
ATGTCAGCGACTGAACGCCGCAAGTCCACGTATGGCAGCACGTCCCATCGCGACAACCGCCTCGTCAGCATTGCCACCAATGTGCGGCGTGAAATAAAAACCTTCTTCGATGGTGAGATCGGTTCTCGTCATCGGTTCTTCGGGGAATACATCACTTGCGTAGCCGCCAAGTTTTTTATTTTTGACCGCATGAATCACCGCTTCGAAATCACAGATTTTGCCGCGGGCCGTGTTGATCACAAGACAAGTGGGTTTGGTGCGTCGCAGTTCTGACGCACCAAACATGTTCTTGGTTTTGTCTCCGCCTGGGACGTGAAATGTGATGATGTCACTGCGTGCGATGATGTCGCTGTAGGAAACCTGCTTGACGCCGCAGGACGTGGCGACGTCTTGCTTATCCAAAATATCATGAATCAAAATCTCACAACCAAATGGCCTGAGCAAAGTCGCTAGATCGGTTCCTATAAATCCAAAGCCAACAATCCCGACGATTTTTCCTGACAGTTGAAAGCCACCGTCTTTCTGCCAGAGTCCACGCTGCATGCGTTCGGCGCTGCGGATGATATTGCGTTGATGTCCAAGCATGAATCCCAAAGCGAGCTCTGACACGCTGCGACGGTTGACGCCGCCCTCCCAGCCGAAGTGAATGGATGCGTCCTTGAGCGCCTGTAAATCAACATTGTCACATCCCACGCCGTATTTGCCGATGGCTTTCAGGTGTGTGAGGGACTTAATGACATGAGCCGAGAGAGGATCAGTGCCGATGATGGCACCGTCGGCTTTGGCGCCGTTCAAAAAAGAGATCAAACCGGACTCATCAAATTTGATGCCGGCGTCGTTGATGACAAGGCGATGGGCTAAATCTTGAGCCTCGGAGACGAGGGTCTTGTGTTTGGAGAATGATGGGGACGGGATAGCGATGCAGTCAAAACGCTTGCGTGAGGTCATGTTTCAGAGTCCCGTCCACCGCGAATGATGGTGAGATGGGGGCGACTGGTTGCGCTCACCTCCGCCAACTCCGAGGCTTTTGTGATCATGGTGGTAAGTTCTTGGTCTCGCTTTGCCTGTCTTTGGTTGCGAGTCATGGACTTGGCTTCGCTAAGGGCCAATTTTTCAGATTTTTTGGCGGCTTTACGAGCCGCGGCGAGATCCCGGCGACGGGCCGCGTTCTTTTGACGAAGGGCTTCTTTCTGTTGGGCGATCCGGGCTTTGACCTCGGGGCGTCCAAGATAGGCCTCCTTTGCGGCCTTGGCTCGATCCTTGAGTCGCTGTTTGGCCTGAGCGACGGCTGCAGCTCTGGCCTCGGCACGGCTTAAGGGTTTGTCTTTGTTATGGCTATCGCTATGGCTATGATTATGGCGATGTTCGTGGTCAGTCATGGACAATTCCCGTTTGGATCTTGGTCTGAATTTAAACGTAAAATGTAGCCCATGGCTAGGCTATTTTTTTGGGGCGTTTGACGGCAATTCTTGAGGTGACGGCGGCTTTGGGCATGGTATGGTTTTGCCAGATAAAATGTCTGGAGGCCTAGCCATGCTCACTCATTTGACGATCCAAGGACTTGCCATCATCGAAAGTCTCGCCATCGATTTCACCACGGGATTTAATGTGATCACGGGTGAGACGGGCGCGGGGAAATCAATTTTGATCAAGGCGCTGAGCTTACTGCTCGGCGGTAAGGCGAGTGCGGAGTCTGTGCGTCGCGGCTTTGAGCAGGCAATGGTGAGCGGGCGTTTTTTGATTCGACCAGAGCACCAAGCCCTGGCACTGCTGCGATCATGGGGTGTTGTGGTGGAACCAGACGGCGAACAGTATGCGGTGATCATTCGCCGTGTGGTCTCGTCCAAGGGACGCTCTTCGGCCTGGGTCAATGAGGTGCCGGTGACGACAGGCGCCCTCAAAGAATTGGCATCCTCACTTATTGATGTCTTTGGACAGCACGATAGCCACCGTCTGCTAGATAGTCACCATCACACGGCCTGCCTTGATCAATTTGTGGAACCCAGGTCCCTTGTGAAAAATCTACACGATCACTATGAGCAAGCATCGGTGACCATGCGCGAGCTTCGCCAGTTTGTTGAGGAAGCTACCGGTAAAGGACGCGATGTCGACTACCTTGCCTTCAGGCTTGGCGAACTTAATGAATTTAAACCAACGGCCAGCGATTATGCCGGTGTCAAAGATCTTACCGAGAGGGCTAGGCTTGCGGCTGGTATCTCCACAGCTTTGCGTAAGGCCCAAGAGTTGATTGAAGACGAAGCCGGAGACTCCGTTGCACGACGTTTGCGCGAGTTGTCACGGGCGCTGCATCAGGCGAAATCCCAGGAGCTTGACGAGCTCGCAGCCACTGCGACGACGATTGCCGCAGAGGTGGATGAGTTGAGTTTTGCCATCGGTCGCGCCTCTGGACGGCTTGACATCTCTGAAGAGGATATCGATCAGGCCGAGGCGCGGATTGCTGGTTACCAGGCGCTGTTTCGCAAACATGGTGCAGTGTCGGTTGAGGAGCTCACGTCAGCCTGGGAAAAACTCCGCGAGCAGGTTCTTGCCCTCGAGAACGCTGCAGATCACGTGAAGCGGCTTTTGACAAAGCTCTCGGGTGAAGTCAGTGCGGTCATGAAGGCGTCAACGACCCTCGCAGCCGCACGCCGCAGGGCGTCACAGGTAGTGGCTCAACGCGTCGAGCGTGAACTATCTGATTTGGCCATGCCGTCGGCAAAATTCAGTGTGGAGTTTGCCGCCGTGTCACGGTCGGTTCCGGCAGTGGACCTTTCCGCGTTTGGTGAGGAGGCTGTGTCCTCCTGGAGTGATATTCTTGACGATTGGACCTCACTAGGTGAGGTGGGTTCTGAACGGGCTGAGTTTTATCTGGCTGCCAATAAAGGTGAGGCAAGTTTGCCGCTATCGAAGGTGGCCTCTGGCGGCGAAGTGAGTCGCATCATGCTCGCCCTCAAGAAGGCGTTGGTCGTCGGTGCCGAGACGTGTGTTCTCGTGTTTGATGAGATTGATACCGGTATATCGGGACGGGTGGCAGACATTGTCGGGCAAAAAATCGCAGAACTCTCTGGCTTTTGCCAAATCATTTGCATCAGCCACCTGCCGCAGGTAGCCGCCTATGCAGACCGTCACTACATCGTACGAAAAACTGAAGGCAAAGATCGCACCGAATCCTCCATCATCCCTCTCAGCAAATCCGAGCGTTTAGAGGAGGTGGCCAGACTTCTTTCCGGTGACAAGCTCACCAAAGCCTCCCTGGAGCACGCCAAAAGCCTGATTGCTGAGGCCGCTGATAAACACAAAAAATCAAGCGAGGTGCAATCTTGAAGCCAGCTCATGCTTTGACCCCCACAACCATTGATGGGATTGAATGTCTGACGTTAACCAGGCCAGATGCACAAAAGACGGTGATGATGCTCCACGGTTTTGGCGCAGATATGAATGATCTCGCGCCGCTGCACAATTACCTTGATCCAGAGCAGCGATTTAATTGGGTGTTTCCCAATGGCATCCAAACCGTGCCGCTGGGACCCCATGCAAGCGGACGAGCGTGGTTTCCCATTCGCATGGCCGACATTGAGGCGGCAGCGATGCGTGGTGAGGTTGTTGATTTTGCTGAAGCATTCCCAGAGGGCATGGACAGTGCCGAGTTTCGTTTGAAGTCACTCATCACACACCTGCGTGTGGAGACCAAAAACTTAATCTTGGGTGGATTTAGTCAAGGGGCGATGATGACCTGTCAGGTGGCCCTGACCATGCCTGACGATGTGGCGGCCATGCTTTTGTTTAGTGGTAATTGTGTGAACTTCAAAGTTTGGCAGGAGATGGCTCCGCGACATCTGAAAGTCCCTTATTTTCAGACCCACGGTACGGATGATCCTGTCCTTGGTTTCAAGCATGCAGAGAGACTGCATCAAATGCTAACCAACGCCGGCCTTAAGGGGCACTTTATTCCGTTTAGGGGTTTTCACGAGATTCCTCTGCCCGTGGTGCGCGAGGCGGCGAAGTTTTTGGGGCAGATAATTTAGGTTGAGCTGGGAAGAGGAAATGAAATTCCCAAATTAAAAGACACCATGTGTCTGAGTGCGGCTCCAGCCACCCCGGTTAAGACAACCGGGGCGACCAGACACCTGGGATCGGGGGGAAGGGGGAGAGGTTTGGACCAGCACCAACGAGAGAGGGATAAAACAACCCGTAGTGATGGATGACGTCTTGTTGGGAAAGACGAGCATCACCACGGGGGGAGAGATAAACTAGAAACAGCGAGGACCTTCAGCTACATCCAGTGGTCGTGCCACAGGAGTTGCACTTGAGGCAACTGCCATTGCGCACCAGCGTGAGAGCTCCGCACTCAGGACAAGGATCACCCTCATAGCCTTTGGCACGGGCTTCAGCTCGAGCGTTGTAGCGCTCGTAGATGGTCTCATCAAACACACCGGCAGACGCGACCGTCGTCACGCTCTTGGATGTGCCACCGGAAACATCAAATCCAATCTGATTTTGCTTCATCATGACCGTCGCCGTCTCCTCGACAGTGGATGTTCCCACAGCAACGGACCTGACGCGACGTGTGCCCTGAACGTCCTCGGGCGTCACGTGTGCGAGGTCGCTACGATCCAGGTAGGCGATCGCTAGATCACGGAAGATGAAATCAATAATGGATGTCGCCCTCTTAATGTTGTCGTGACCTTGGACCATGCCATTTGGTTCGAATCGCGAGAACGTGAAGACGTCGACGTACTCATCAAGCGGCACTCCGTATTGGAGTCCCAGGCTTACGGCAACGGCAAAACAGTTCATCATCGAGCGAAGCAGTGTTCCCTCCTTGTTGATATCAAGGAAGATCTCTCCCAGTTGACCGTCTTCATATTCGCCAGTGCGCAGATAGATGCTATGCCCGTCGATCTTGACCTTCTGTGTGTAGCCGGCACGTCGACTGGGCAGAGATCGGCGCTTACGCACGTATTCGGTGACGACTTTGGTCGTGATCTCTTTGATCTTCTCGACGGGTGTCTCGGCGGTTTCGGCAGCCTCCATCCAAACGGCTGCGGTCGCGTTGAGTGGCTGGCTGAGCTTGCTGCCGTCACGGTAGAGGGCGTTGGCTTTCAGCATCAGTTTCCAACTCTTGGTGTAGGCTTCGCTGACGTCGGTCATGGTGGCTTCGTAGGGAAGATTGATCGTTTTGGAAATGGCACCCGAGATGAATGGCTGTGCTGCGGCCATCATCACGATATGGCCCTCGGCGGCAATATATCGTTGCCCCTTACGACCGCATTTGTTCGCACAATCAAATACCGGCAAATGTTCTGCCTTCAGGTGCGGCGCCCCCTCAAGCATCATGCTTCCTGTGACGTATTCGTTGGCTGCTTCCATCTGCTCTTTGGAAAATCCAATGGCACGCAGGAGATTAAAGTCTGCTTTATCCAGATCTTCGCGTTTAAGTCCAAGCTTGTTGACGCAGAAGTCTTCGCCCACGGAGTATTTGTTGAATGCAAACGTGATGTCAAAAGTTTGTGGCAAATCTTTTTCGATCGCCATAAGGATGTCATCGGTAAATCCTTTGGCCTTAAGCGTCTCAAAGTTGATGTGGGGTGCGCCTTTGAGGGAGCCGTAGCCGAGGCAGTATCCGATCATGTCGTCGATTTGTTTTTTGCTGTACCCCAGTTTTTCGAGGGCAAAAGGAATCGATTGGTTGATGATCTTGAAGTAACCGCCTCCGGCGAGTTTTTTGAATTTCACCAGACTAAAATCCGGTTCAATTCCAGTGGTGTCACAGTCCATCAGCAGACCGATGGTTCCCGTGGGTGCGATGACCGATACCTGAGCATTGCGGTAGCCGTGCTTCAGTCCAAGGTCCAAAGCTTCGTCCCAGGTTCTTTGGGCTGCGGCCAGCAGATCTGTGGGACAGCGTTTTTGATTGATCGCAAGAGGGTTGATGGTCAAGCCTTCGTACGAGTCATCATTGTAGGCTGCCCGCCGGTGATTTTTGATCACCCGAAGCATATGCTCGCGGTTGGCCTCGTACCGTGGGAACGCACCGAGTTCGCCGGCCATTTCCGCCGAGGTGCGGTAGGCCACACCCGTCATGATGGCGGAGATGGCGCCCGTGATATCAACTGCAGCGTCTGAACCATAGGGAATGCCCATGCGCATAAGCATGGCGCCAATATTTGCGTAGCCAATGCCGAGCGTGCGGAAGTCCCAGCTGCGCTGGGCAATTTCTTTGGATGGAAATTGCGCCATCTGGACGGAAATATCGAGGATCACGGTCCAAATGCGGCTTGCATGCTCAAATGCGGCGATATCGAAGCCATTTTTTGCATCATAAAACTTCAGAAGGTTCAAACTTGCAAGATTGCAGGCCGTGTCATCCAGGAACATGTATTCAGAGCACGGATTTGATGCATTGATGCGACCATCGACCGGGCAGGTGTGCCATTCATTGATGGTAGAGTCAAACTGGACGCCAGGATCGGCACATTGCCATGCCGCGTGTACGATGTCCTCCCACAGTTTTTTGGCCTTGATGGTCTTGTGGGTTTTGCCGTCCGTGCGGCGTTTGAGATCCCAGTCGCTTCCGGCTTCGACGGCGCTCATGAAATTATTGGGAATGCGCACAGAGTTGTTGGAGTTTTGTCCCGCCACTGTGAGGTAGGCTTTGCTGGTCCAATCCGTGTTGTAGGTTTCAAACTCAATGTCTTGGACGCCTTGTTTGGAGAGCTCTACGATGCGCTGAAGGTAGCTTACGGGCACCTGTTCGCGGCGAGCCGCCTGCATGGCTTTCAGCAGGGCGTTATTTTTTGTTGGATCAAAACGGTCGGCACTTTCGCCGCCGGATTTTATGGCTGCAAGGATGGCTTTCAGGTTTTTTTCGATCACGATTGAACCACAAACGAGGCTAGCGACTTTTTGCTCCTCGACCACCTTCCAATTTACGAATTCTTCAATGTCAGGGTGGTCCAGATCAAGACAGACCATCTTAGCGGCTCGTCTCGTGGTGCCCCCTGATTTGATGGCGCCCGCAGCCCGGTCACCGATTTTAAGAAAGCTCATGAGGCCCGAGCTCTTACCCCCGCCGGCAAGGGATTCTCCCTCGCCACGCACATTGGAGAAATTTGTTCCCGTGCCACTACCATACTTGAACAGCCGAGCCTCGCGTGTCCACAAGTCCATGATGCCGCCCTCGTTGACGAGATCATCTTTGACGGCTTGGATGAAGCAGGCATGGGGTTGCGGGCGCTCGTAGGCGCTCTTTGATTTTTGTAAGACTCCGGACTTAGGCTCCACATAATAGTGACCCTGGCTTGATCCTTTAAGCCCGTAAGCATAATAGAGTCCCGTATTGAACCACTGTGGGCTATTGGGTGCGCACATCTGATTGGCGAGCATGTAGCATGTCTCGTCATAGAATGCCGCGGCATCGTTCTCACTGGCAAAGTAACCATAACGACGAGCCCAGTCGGTCCAGCAACCTGCTAAACGATGGAACACTTCGCGCGAATCGGTTTCGGCGCCAATTTTGGGAATTCCAGCCTTGCGAAGATATTTTTGTGCCATGATGTCCGTTGCGACCTGGCTCCAAGAACTGGGTACGGTCACTTTCATGGAAGTGGAGGCTTTGCTGCCGTCAGAATTTTTGAGTTCTGAGGTTCGGTCTTCGAATGCAATGCCTTCATAGGGCTGGCCCGGAGTTTTGACAAAGCGGCGTTCGAACTTCATGACATGTCCCTTCCTTGGTTGTCCCCACCGATCGTTGTGTCGTTTAAGGCGCGCGTTAAGATCATTTTTTAAGCACTTGGTGCTTTGGCAAAAAAGATCCTATTGTCACGCAGTTAGCGTCACATGGAGTGGTTCGTGATTCATGTTTTTTTGACGTTGCTCTCTACAAAAAATCATACGAGGCCTCGCTAGTGGTGTCAATAGGTCGGCACACAATATATTGTGTCAACACGATACCCACAGCGCTATATGTTGTGTTTGGGTCAATTTGATAATTTACGATAAGCACCGATATGGACTGGAAAATATCTGAATTTTTATGCGGTTTACCTAATCTTTTGAAAATGACTTATCCACAGGGGGGTCTCAAACACCCTGTGGAAACCTGTGGATGAAATCTGCGCAAAATGGCGGCAAAGTCTTGTGCAGTAACCTTTGTAGCACAAGGAGTGAGGCCTAAATTTTAGCCAAAAATTCATGCCATCACCCTTGTGACGTCACGATATCGCTTGGTCATCTGCTGAAATCAGATCAAACAGGTAAATCTGTGTCGATATGTAAGAAATGTGATCGCAGTTTGTGATCACATCCAATGACTGTCTTCAATGACTATCTTCAATGCCAATCTTCAAAGATTATCTTCAAGCCTGCAAATGGCTGAGCATCAAGAGGTTCAGGGTTTGCTTCAGTGGCCTCAAACAACGCGCCTGTGAACATGAAATGTTGATATCGGTGCAGCGAATCGGAGGAACTGAGAGTGAGACCGTTAAGATTGGACACTTATTTTCCAGAATTTACTGCCGAGAATTTAATTCAGTCTTTATTTCAGTCTTTATTTCGAAATTTTATTTCGAAATTTTGTTTTGAATTTTACTGTCGCGACGCGTCATCACTGTCGCCAGTGATCGCGGCCATGCGTTTTTCACTGAGAAACGTCTGCACTTCAATGCGTAGGCGTTGTCCGGGACCTATATAAACGCTTTGAGATGTTTTTCTGCGGCTACCATCTGAAGTGAAGAACGTGTACTGAGCAAGATGATACTGCCCCGCTAAAAGTGGCATGACCGTTGGTTTATCAAGAGTCATGTCGAGACTTGCGCCGATCATGCTTCCTCCACTGGGTTCAACGCGCATCAAGTCCGTCAGAATTCCCGGCTTGTGTGTCGGCGTTGGGATCACCTCCAAAAAACCAACCTTGGCGCGTTGATCGTCCGCCGCATTGAGGTTCATTTTAATGTTTCTTGATCCCTCAATCCCTACGGCGACGTCTTTTTCGAAAAATAAGACGGGGATGTCCGTCTGTGATTCGGCAAAATGATAGTTCTTATCCTTCTCAAAAAGTCGAACCTTGCGAGAGCCAAGACAGGCCCAGTCATCTTTCTCGCACCCGAGGTCCACGACGATGTTGCGCGCGTGCAGGTCGAGACTTTCACCCTCTGAGATTTCAAATTCCTGTGGTCGCAGCGACGTGGCGAGTCTGACCGATAGCTTACCAGGGAGCACGGGATATGCAGTATTGAGGTTCATGTAGTGTTCGCCGTTGATCTCGGCAAATAACGGCGCACCTCTGATCTGCTCGGCGCGTGTGATGTCAGCATTGGGACTCGTCGAGACCATCAAAGATCCTGGCTGGATGTTGCGCGACTCTCCTTCGCCCAAGGTCACAGTCGTTTCGGTACCATTGAGTTGAACGTCATAGGTTCCTTTGAGAACGAAGAGTTTGGCTCCTGGCTGTTGATTTTCCGTAAACGGCGTCACGCCTCCCACAGGAGACACAAAAAAATCATCCAATGGCGGGCGGCCTTTGGCGGCCACTGAGATGGATGACAGGACGTGACTGACCACGCGACTATCTGGAGAGCCGTCCGGCGCGCTGGCTGCAGTGAGATCGAGTCTTAAGGGGATCATTCCTACCAACAGTTCTCGAGTACCGGCGAGGATCGCTAGGGAGAAGTGATTTTTGAGGTTTTGCCGACTCCTGGTTTTTTCTGACCTCAGACACTGGATAGAAAATTTGTCCTGATCACCGGGGGGCTGTAGCGGAACAAAATGAACACGGTGCGCGACGAGCGTGATGTCTGATCCTGGGTAGATATTGACGATTTCGCTGCTGCAATCGGCCAGTACCATATAGCTTCCGGGGGTCAGCATGACTTTGTCGTTAAATTGGCTGCTTGTCTCAGACACAAACTGCAGCGGTTGCTCGCTGGCTAGCTTGTAGATTTCGTAGGAGCCTTCTGCCACATGGCGCACCGTTAGAGACCCGGCTAGATGCTCTTTGTCGCATCCAGACCATAGTGCTGACAAGGCCATGATGCCGATCAGGGTGCTCAGCAAAGGGTCGGTCACCTGCCGCAGGCGTGAGTTTAAAAATTTGCGCAACAAAATTTTAGAAAACAAATTGTGCCGATCCGCCTAAGTGAAACATGTTAAAGCCGGCAACATGAACGCGGGCGAAAGGTCCAAGCTTGACCTTGTCTGAGAAGAAGCTCCAATCGGCTCCCGCTCCGGCGGTCATATTGACCTTGCCGCCCTTAACGTCTCCCGCTGCCGGGGCATTGTCTTGGGGCCTAGCATAGACCAACATGTAACCTAGTTCCACACCCGCTTTTAGGGTCATGTCATGAATCGGACGTTGATACTCTGCTCCGCCATAAAGGCCGTGGAGGGTTGTGTCGTAGTCGCGGTGATCCACGGTCCAAACCCCTGAGAAAGGAGCGTAACGTCCTGTATAGTATAGGTTTCCAGTAGATTTCGCAGAGGCCCTCCAGCGCACGCCAAAGTCGGCTGCACCAAGACCCGTCCAGGTTCCCTTGGATGGCTTAACCGCGGCCCAACCTACGGACGTTCCAAGTGAAAGTCGACCATCGAGTGCCTTGCTTGAGGCACTTTTAGCGGTGGGCTTCTTGCCCTCCGCGGCCTTGGCTGCACGGGGAGACGAAGATTCGGCTTCGGTGTTCCCGGCATCTTCGCTGTCACCGGTGTCACTGGCATTGGCAGCATCCTGGTTTGTTTGATGATCTGATGCTTTGTCGGTTGCTTTGTCGGTTGCTTTGTCAGCTGATTTGTCTGTGCCCTTGGATGACGCTTTTGTCGCGGATGCTGCCGCAGGTTTTTTGGGGGCATCAGAGCCGTCGCCGGTCGCGTCAGCCTCCGCCGCAATGGCTCGTGAGGTGGCGAGGAGAACAAATGCGGTATAGGTGATGAAAGATTTTTTCATGACGTCATCCTTTCCAGGGGCGCTCGAATCACGACGCGCTTGTCCACAAACCAATGAATTAATGTCTCTTAGAGTAATAATTTCAACTGAGCCACGTAGCGACGATCAGACGTAGTCTTGCTTTCGCCAGCGACGGTTCCAAGCTCTTCAGCATAGGTGGCAAATCGCAGAACCAGAAGCCAAGCATCGACCTGAATACCACCGCTGAAGCTTCCCTGGTGAAGGCCGGCTTGTAACTTCAAGACGCGACCAAATCCCCATTCGGTGCCGAAGTTCAATTTTTTTGAAAAATGGATTGGTTGGTTGATCGCGTGGGCATCCATCGTGGTGAGAACATAATAACTGTCGGTCTTGATTGGCTTAAAGCTGATACCAGTATTGACGGCTGGATCCCGAGGACGGGGTGCTCCAAGCTCTAGTGCGCCTGATTTTTGCGCCTTGTAAGGGGTGCCTCCCACATCGGCAATACTCAGCCCAATGGTGGGCTCTCCGGTCTGAATCGGAGTAAACAGCAAACCAAAATCAACACCAAACCCCGAGCCTCCCACGATATAATCTTTCAGGGTATTGCCCGATGAGTCTTCTGATTTTTTGGTAAATGCGGTGATGTCCGCAAGGCTAAATTCGCGTTCAACCCCCTGCTTGAACACACCCTTGAGCGTCATGCCAACGCTCAGGCGGTCTTCGAGAAAGTTTTTTGCCATCCCGAGCGGAAGAATCGCCGTTGCACCAGCGTCAACATCGGCTGAAATCGTGCGGTGAATGACCATGCTCCCGCCAACATCAAGACCAAGACCGATTCCAAACCCAGGGAACACAAGGTGTGGCGTTAAACCCAGATTGATCCACTGCGGTTTGCCGGTGATTGATTCAAAAGTGTTCAATGTGGATTCCACGCCCGAGGAGTTTGACGAGGCGAGATTTGAAAAATCTTTGATGGTGGTGATCGTCGTCTGGGAGATGCCGAGCTTAGGGTTGAAAAACTCACCATGCCATGTGTCCAGTCGTGCCAGACCTGCAGGGTTATAAAAGAGCGCGTTGAAATCATCGGCTACGGCCACATAGGCATTACCCATGGCAAGGGGGCGGACGCCGTAATGTGTCCACTTGAGTTCCTTGGCTTCGAGGGATGATGCGGCAAGCCATAGACCAGCGCTTAACAGAGATAAAAAGTTTCGAGACAGCATCGTCAGGCCTCTATGTGGAAGGTTTCATGGGTAAGGTTCCTTGTGAACGGTTCCATGTGAACGGTTGACTGCATTTTTGGAAGCAATCGATGAATGACATCGCGGTTTACTTCGCAACGAACTTCGCAATGGTCATCACGGTATGTGGCGCCGCTCACGAATTCTTTCAGCACCCTAATATGGTAGCAGGGACCATAGGATGTTGAAAGATTTCGTGGTAAAGTGGTAACATCTTGCTGAGATCAATGGATAAAATGGGGCGAATACAGTATGTCCAAGCATGACGTCGCAGCCGAGCGAAAAGAACAGATAGTCCGCGCCACCGTCGAGTGCATCACGAAGCACGGTTACCACAATTTCTCCATGCAAGATGTCGCCAAAACCGCAGGCGTCAGCAAGGGGATCATCCATTATTATTTTCTGAACAAAGATGAACTGATGATGTGCGTCCTCGACAAGGTCGCCGGTGATATTGAGCGCGTTTTGGGTGAGGAGATGGGAACCGTCACAGATCCTTGGAGACGCATGGAGATTTTCATCGAGGTGTGTTTTGACATCGTCAGAAATACCAAGGAATATTATCAAGTTAACATGGACTTCTGGACCCAGATCAATCAGAAGCAAGAGATTCGCAAGGTCATTGCGGACCACTACGCTAAATTTCGCGAGGCCGCAGCCAAGGTCATTCAAAACGGCATCGACAAGGGCGCGTTTCGCAAAGTGGATGCAAGTGCCTATGCGTCCTATGTGATTGCAGTGATCGACGGTTTGAGCTTGCAATGGCTATTTGATGACAAGGTTTTTGACTATGCGCAGATGTCAAAGAAAGCCACATCTCTCATTTTGACAGGCCTTAAAGGCTAAGGAATTTAAATGTCTTCGGGAGCCGGAAGTTTGTCGGTGGACCAGGCTCTGAGTCTGGCAGCCCAAGGTCGTTTTGACTCCGACCGAGCCTACGACGAAACACTGTCGGTCCTAGAGACACACGAATGCTGGACAGCCTGGTTTGACGCCATAAAAACGAAAAATAAAAACGGTCACGGCCTGGACGATTATATCCGGATGATTCGCGTCAATGTTTTTTATCTCGAGGATGTGGAGTCGGCATCGCGTTTGGCCAAGGAGCTTGTTGGCAACAAAAAAATGTCTTACACCGATTTTCGCCGGCTTGTTCTTGATAAACTGCTAGAGAGTGAAGCTTACAAGATCGAAGGCTCTCTTCTAAAAGGTGTTTGGGATGTTTTTTCATCTCGCGAGGATCAGATCGCCGCGGTCGAACGGTTGTGTTTTATTTTCGAGAAAAAATCCCACAATGAAACTTTACTGCAGCATTTTTATGGCCTCTTGAGGCAAATGCATCCGGAAAATGCCAAAGCGTTGCGATATTTTCGCAATCTTTACTCACAATCCCAGGACTGGGGTTCCGTCATCGACGTACTCAAGAAATTACTGTCTTCTGCAAAACATAAGCAGGAGGTTTTTCGTTATGCCCAAGAACTTGCAGCCGTTCATCTTTATCAGCTTGGGGATTGCAGGGAGGCCATCCGCTACATTGAGGAGTACTGCGCCGACAGTACGCTGGATACGTCTACTGTCCATTATGAGGCCTATTACCGCCTGGGCAATCTTGAAGGATGTTTAAGAGTCCTAAGATCTGCTTTGCTTGTGGTTGAAGACGGTGAAACTCGAGCCATCATCCACTACCGCATCGCGAGTATATATGACCAGCTGGGACAACCTCAGCTTGCTTACGATAATTTTAGAAAAACCCTTGAACTCCACGATGATTTTTTCGAAGCTCTGGAAGGACTCATTCGTAGCTCCATTAAATTGAAAAATTGGGTGGCCGTCAAAGATTGGCTCGACGTCATGGCTGGCAAGACCAGATCTGCGAATCTTGTCGGACAACTAAAAGCCGGCATTCAAAGGTTAAATGAGGGCATGGCCCATGCAAATTCAACCCGCTGAAGCATTTTGTTTTCAGATCAATATTGGCGCAGTCAGACTCGTTTCCATGCCCGCGGACCATGTTCCAAAGCGCATTGATTGGGCGAAGTGGATTGATTGTGAGACGGCCGAGATCACGACGCTAAGACATCAAATGTCCATGGCTCCGAGAATCTGCATGTCGCCTGATCACCTGGATCCCAAGGATAACCTTGGTGTGGTGTCAATTCACGGGCAGCGGGGGCTCGAGCATGTTGACCCCATTAAGCTCCTGGCGGATGTTGCCGAAAATATGCGGCATCTGTTTGTTGGTGCCTGGAATCACGCCATCCCTTCTTGGTCAGCCAGCGTTCAGGCGATTTATGGGGCACGTTATAGTGGCATCTACGCGGAGACTCTTGCAGCGCAGGTTCAGCACTGGCAAAAAATCGCAGAAAAACTGGATGGATCGAGTAATTTTCTGGTGACCGATGACGTTGGTCGTCTTTCGGCCCTAGGTGTTTTGAGTCGAGCATGGCTGGGGCGTCAATTACGATCAGGGGTTTTTAATGAACCAAAATCCGCGTCCTGGCTCGCGTGCTCAGTAGATCTTTATTCGCCGATGTCGGCTGGGGGGGCTCGATTGAAGCTTCACCGGGTTGCGGTATTAGATCCGCAAGCGTGGTGCGGTTCGCCGCGACTGGACGCGAAGCATTTGGAACTCTTGCAATCAGTACCGGACTGTCCTGAGTTGTGGATCTCGTCACCAGGGCTGGGATTATCGCTCTGGCTTGCGGAGCAGCGAGCGCCGCTAAAACAATTAAGCGCACGTTTGCGGTGTCCGAGTTCCGTATTGGGTTGGCATCCATTGCGAGATGCAATTGCCTTTATTGGAGCTGCCCCGAATGGCAGCGTTATGATTCTTGTGGACCGACATTCGCGTCTGCAGATTTTACTCAAAGAGGAGGGAGACCCCTCGTGAATCAGACGACGGTCATCAGTATCTCCTGGACAGGGTCGCTTTATGACCCAGCGTCAGATGATCTTGTGACGCAACTTGAAGAGGCTCTTTTGACGGCTTCGCCTGGGGACGTGGTACTCGTGCGGGCCCAAGATCGTTGTCACGATTATCATCGTTCCTGGTTGCAGGGCTTGAACTCTAGTTTGTATTGGGAGGAGATTGCCGCGCATTTTCAACGGGTGCATTTTGCGCTGGTTGGTATCTGCTTGTCCAAAGCTAAGTGGTTTTTTGTCTCTGGTCATGATTGCCTTGGTTCATGGTGGGATCTCGCCTTGGCTTGTCATGGTCGCGTTTGGGCCAACCCCTATGCAAAGGTTGGGTTTCCAGAAGTTTACATCGATTTAATTCCGCCTCTGGCCAGTGGCGGTCTCAGAAAATTTGACGCCTATCAGTCTGTCGAAGAGGCCCGTAAAAACGCAATTTTGCACGCCAAGGATGCCTACGCCAGAGGACTTATCTCGCTGGTGTTGCAGGGAGAAAGCTGGGCAACCGATGAGGGACTTGATGCTCTAGCTGCTTGGATTCGGAAAGCGCCCCCCTCGTCAAATCTGCGATCCACCACAAAAAAAGAATTGATCGAGGTCACGCCTGACATTCTTGGCGTCGTCGAAAATCGCGCCAACCACCAATCCCGTCGTCGCCAATTAGCCGCGAGTCATATGGAAGCGGGCTATGGTCTTCTCAAGGAGAAAAACATCGCGGCCCGAGCCCTTGCAATGTCAACCGTACGAGCTGGTGGTGCCAGTCGGGTTTTTTTTGACGACTATCGGTCTTGGTTGTCGCGACGCATTTCGCGCTACGAGATCGGCGCGCGCGATCGTTGGTGGACCAGCGGTGATGGGCTTTTGGTGGTTGATCTTTCGGCGGGTGTTCCGCCACAAGCGCTCTTTCAAATCTTGTTGTCTCGTAAAATTCATCTGGTCTTGATGGCGCCGAGCGAAGCGCTGCTCAAAGAAGCCGTCGAAACGGTCATGAGCCGGTCCCAGCGTGGTGGCATCCATCGCAAAGACGTTTTAGCCACCTGGCGGGGGCGTGTGGACTGGGTTGTGGGGGATATGTCGGCCTGTCGTCGCATGTGGTTGGCTTGTCCAGGTGTCGATACGATCGAGGTCGGAGTGGGTCGTGACGTGGTCGCAAGAGGTTACCGACTTTCTGGTAATTTCGGACAGGCCGGCCCAGGGTGGGTGGAAATGTTGATGGATGACTCCGAGTCACCAAATCTTGCAGGTCATGAATCCGTGACGTCGGTGCGTGAGGTCTTTGACATGCTGAGCAACGGGATGGTCAGCAAAAAATCATGGACGATCGGGTTGCCGTTGGCTGTGGCCTTAAGGTTTGTCTTGCTGTGGGAGATGATGCGACTGGCAGACACAGGCCGGTGGCCGGATCTTTTGGAGCAATGCAAACTTCTGGCGTCTGCGGGTTGGGGGTTTGCTTCTGACATTCCCCAGTGGGATGCTTTGCTGCGAGCCTACGGTCATTTAGAGGCCGCTCTTAAAGAGGCGGCGGAGATTTTTGATCCGAAAACATCTATTGCTCTGTCCGGTGTTTCCATGGCTGAGTTGCGTCTGCGGGCCGTCAAGTCAGGCAATATCGAACGACTTGAGATGTCCGCTGCGAGGTTATCACGCCACTACGAAGCGTTCGCAACCAGCATCGCGGAACGGTTGGTGACGTCTGGGATCGTCGACTCTGCTGTGATGTCCGATCTATTTGTGAGCCTTTCTTGGGGGTATCCTGGAGCCTCCCCGCTGCCAAGTGTCCTAGCGTCTCAGTTGGGGCCTAGTCGAGTGGCCCAGTGGCTGGATGAGGATCGGCGGTAGAAGCATACGACGTGGTCATGGTGGCTTGATTTTTTAACGATCATCGTTGCTTGCGTCTGGCTCGAGCATCATATTCAAATAAAACTTAAGTTTACGCGTTTTACAGCCGAATCCCAATGATGCGTCGCAGGTGGACTGGAGTTCCCAATGTCTAACTTCAAATCATACACGATTACAGATCAGTGCTTTGTAAAGCAAGTGAGCGGCGATTACCACTATCTCGACCGTTCGGAAGCAGGACAGTTCGTCGTAAGGAATCTCGAGACCGGGGTTGATTTTTTTATCGCCCCCGTAACTGACGAGTCAGAAACAGAATGGTTTGCGGTGTTTGTCTCTCTTGAGAATGCTGAGATAAAAAATGATTTCGTTTCTGGCAAGATTTCATTTTATGATGTGGCGGCAGTATCGACTTGGATTTTGATTGGCAAATTGAACCATGATATGGCAAAGATTGATGCTCCCAGACCGGTGTCTTTTAGCGATATTCAGAAGTATAAAAAACATCTCGATTACAAAGAGAATTATCGCGAGACAAAATCAATCAATGACCGGTTCTTGTCGACGATTCATGGTCGTAGAACGAAAACATCAGCATAATTTGGCGTGTTATGACAAAAACTGGGATCGATGGCGAGTTTGGAAGATCCGCGTTCTATTGCGCCGATTTTTATGTCTTAAATAATGAAATACCAATTTATTCAACGAAGCCTCCGCGGCACAAGCCCGAATGGTCGCCAATCAACGCCGGAAGGCTGGCAGCCGCAAAAGTTAAGGAAATTGCTCCTGAACTCATTTCAACGACGTCAGTACCGACTTCAAAATTCATCAATGTCAAGGCCATCACATCAGAGTTTTTTATCAAACTTAGAAAATTTGACGGAAACACTGGTATAGAAAAACCTGTCAGCCAATACCGATTCCAGCAGTTCGTACGTGGATTCAATCAAATTGCTAAATGAATCTCCTGACTGGCCGTCCTTGTCTAAAGTGAGCAAAAATCACTGTCCTAGTTCAGTCTCTTACGGATAGGGTAGCGTATCAATATCACCACGGCGTGTCGCGGCGACCTGTGTACACAAGTGCACATTTTTAAGTTACGTCTTTCAGAATTCTAAAAATATCTTTATTTATAGATGGTTATATGTCTAAAAATTTGAATTTACTTTGGCTCGGTTATTGCACAAGTGGGGGTGTAGGATGACGGTTGAAGGGCCAAGCCCTTTTGGTTTAAGAGATGGGCCGTCTCACGAAGAGGATCTCAAGCATGGTTTCAGACAAGCAACACACAGTCGCCCGGCGCATTGAGGTTAGCGGTATCGCTCTCCACTCGGGCAAAGTGGTTCGTGTTGAAATCCTTCCAGCTTCAATCAATACAGGAATCATTTTTAAGCGGGTCGATTTGCCGGGTGCACCGACGGTGCTGGCCCATGTCAGTAACATTCGCTCCACTGACCTTAATACGACCATTGCTCAAGGGGAGGCCAAGGTCTCCACGATTGAACATCTAATGGCCGCTTTTGCCGGACTTGGTGTTGACAACGCATTGGTCAAAATTGATGGTCCCGAGGTTCCGGTGATGGACGGAAGTGCTGCCCCTTTTGTTGACAAGATCCTGGTTGCGGGCTTGGCGGCTCAAGATGCTCAAAGACGTTACTTCGTGGTTCGTGAGACATTCGAGTTTCAACTGGGTGATAAGTGGATCAAGATCGAGCCCTCCGACGAGACGAGTTTTGCCATGGAGATCGACTTCAAGTCTAAGGTCATCGGACGTCAATCCTTTGGTTTTGTCATGGATCGGGAGACGTTTCTCGATGTTGCTGGCAGCAGGACCTTCTGTCATGTGAATGATGTGAACGCGATGCGTAGCGCTGGTCTGGCTCTTGGTGGCTCATTGGAAAACGCAGTCGTTGTGTCTGATGATGAGGTTTTGAATCCCGAAGGATTACGATTTGATAATGAGTTTGTACGCCATAAGCTTCTTGATTGTGTCGGAGATTTGGCGCTGCTCGGTGGCCCGATTGTCGGTAAGGTTACAGCCAGCAAGTCTGGTCATGGTCTTCACGCCGGTTTTATGAAGGCTGTTTGGGCTCGTCGTAATGAATTCCTGGCGATTGTCGAGGATCTTGGTGTGCGCAGGTCTGGAGGAAAGTCAGCTTCCGTCGCCGGCGCTATTGCGTAGTCGCTTCGGACCAAAGACGTGCTGTTGGAATTGTTTTATCGATGATTTGTCGGGAGAGGTCATGCCATTGACGCTCTCCTGTTTTTTTAAGGATCTCTGCGACGATTACAGCTAAACGCTGTGGGTTGTTGTCCCGTCCAAGCTCCAGTAATCCGGTAAATTTTCTGGCCCAATCGAGCTCGTTGAGAGCTGTAGAGAGATCAATGGCCATTGCGAAACATTCGAGATCGTCAGGATGAAATTCCATATGCCGCACCAAGGCGGACAATGTTCGACGATTGAACTCATCATGGCGCACCGGACCTGCCATAATAGACATGGCTGCAAGACACTCAACTTCAATGTGATGGCCGAGGATTTTGCGGCATTGATCGACTTGTCGCATCGCCTCAATTTGAACGCCGGTGACCAGATAGGCTTTGATGAGTTGCACTCGTGGTAGAGGATCATTGGGCGCGATCGATGATGCCACCTTCAGCGCATCGATAGCGTCTCCTGGATTTCCTGATTCAAGAAGGGCCTGCCCCAGTAGCGTGTGAATCGGAGCAAACGGCTCGGCGACAAGTTCGCACTCTGCGATGCATGAGTCAAAATTGTTCATATTAAAAGCGGTAAAAGCGGACAAGAATCGAAATGCGGCCAATTCTGTTTTATCAGCCAAAATTTTCAGGGCGGCAAACGCCTGGGAGCCCTCGCCGCTGTCCAAGGCGGCTTCTGCTAATTTTCCGTAAATGTCTGTGAGTGACGTCCGTAGAGTGTTGGCGAAAGCATCCGTGACCAGGATATGCTCCAAAAAATGTCCGTTCAAATCGCTGATCTGTTTGACGGCTTGGGTCCATATCTTGCAACGATGGAATCCTGGAGCCTTGAGGGCTCTGGCCAAAAAACTCATTTGAAATTCAGGCGACTGCAGTGGTGGCGGAGGACGATTTTGGTGTGCGAACCACCAATCTCTCACATGGGGGAATAGTGAAAGAAGTTCATCGTGGTTTTGCTCATCCCATGCTTGCAAAATATCGTTTTCCTGTTTGAGTGATGCGATGGTATTCACGGTCGCTCGCCTGTAAGCATAACACGAAAACCGGTTACAAGATTGTCCTCAACTGCCAGTCGTTGACGCTGGCATAAATTGTTTAAGATTCCCTGATTTGGCACAAACTTAAGAAGGGGGTTTAAATGCTGTCATCTTTCGTCGTTGGCATCTTGTGGGGAGTGATGGTCGGACCTGCGTTTGAGCACTCATCAGGTATGACCGTTGTCTTGATGCGCCTTGCCATCGTTTCAAGTGTTGTGAGTCTCACGCTAAAAATGCGGTTCAGACGCATTGGTAAATGGCTGTATGTGAGTGATCGGTTGGCGATTTGTCTGGCATGCCTATCGGGGATTCTATGGGGATTTTCTCATTCCCCACGAGCCATTGATTCCGGTCCCATCAAAGGTGTGGTGATCTACGCTCGAGGATGCGGTGATCAGAACACAGATTTGTTGGTTCAGTCTAATGGGATGATTTTTACAGCGCGAGGGCCGGCTCTGACGGGTGATTTGGTGCGGCCAGCCGCAGGTGGGATTGCGCTGAAAAGAGGTCTGATCACGATGGATTCTCCGGTTGCTGATACGGGGCAGTTTTGCGGTTTTGTGGCGAAGGTTCGGACCCATGCTCTTGGACTTCTGGCCCGTTATCCGGACGACGTGCGAATTTGGATGTCGGCGTTTATCTTTGGTGAGCAGGAGCAGCTGGGTCGATCTATCGTCAATGATTTTCGCGATATTGGACTTTTGCATGCGCTGGTATTGAGCGGTGGACACCTGTCGTTACTCATGGGTGTGATGCAGACCACACTCAGGGCACCTATTCATGGAGCCTATATTTTCAAGTTGGTGAGGATGGCGGTTTGGGTGCGTGTTTGGGTGATGTCACGACTCATGGCATTCTTGTCATTGGGATTTTTTTGTTTTCTTGTTGGCATGTCGCAATCAATTCAACGAGCGCTTTTATCGATCGCAGTCATGATTGTCGTTGAGACCTGTGGTTTTCCTGTCAAACGCTCAAGTCAGATTTTAAGCGTCGTGGCCGTGCAGGCATGTTTCTTTCCGGCGAATTTTTTGTCGCTTAGCATGCTGCTTTCATGGTGCGGTGTTCTGATCTTGAAAGCGTTCTACCGTTCGACATTTCGTAAGTCATGGTTTGAGATTTTGCTGCAGGCTTTTTTGATTCAATTGGTGTTCATGGGTATGTCTTTGCTGTTCTTTGGTTCAGTTGGAATTTTGACCGTTCCGGCAAATCTTCTGGCAATGGGAGCATTTGCTGTCGTTTTACCGCTTGATTGCTTTGCTCTATTCTTGCAATTGGCTGCGTTGGATCAATGGGTCATCTGGATGAATCGGATCATTCTGAAAAGCATCAGCTGGCTGGCTATGATGCAGGATCACCTGCCATGGTCCATTGTGACGATTCCCAAATACCTAGGCCGCGAGACGATCGTTGGCCATGTATTGATCGCTTTATTTATTCTTGGGCTTTATACGGTTGCCGTTGTGGCGGCACCCGCTAACCGTAAAGCTCTCGGGTCTTTGCCCTGATCTTTGAAGCATCAGGTGTCACATGGTTGACCTGGCGTTTGCGCTCCTCAAGCTTGATCATGGCAATGTAGGCGCTCAGGCCACTGACAATGCCAAAAAACAGGGAGACCAGGAAGAACATGGGCGTCCAAACGGCTCCCAGCAGGAAGAATAAAATCGCAGCGCCACCGGTGACGACGGCATTGATTTGGACCTTATCGCGGTGGATGATACCGAGCTCGCCCTTCAATACGCCACCATTGATACCCTCGATGACCACGTGGCGTTCGACGGGGCGGTAGAAATTTTTTAAAAAGTTTGATGGTCTATAAGCATACGTTGCATTCCAGAATGGCATGTGAATCAGCTGAATTCCGGCGATATCGATTTCGTGACGGCAGTCCAATAGATAATCAGCGTGCATCTGCGCCAGGCTGTAGTGATACCATTCCACGTGAGTCTTAGCACGACGCAGGGCTTCTTCCTCAGTGATCTGGCAGCCGATGATGGGCAGGCCGTTTGCATATTTGAACTCAAAAAATTCGCGGCTTTCGTAAGCGCTCTTTTCGCCCTCGCTCTCTGGTGTCAATCGGCCCCGGGAATAGGTCGAGTCCAAGGGAAATCCATCCCAGACAACATTCACCGGCTCCTTCGGCTCATGGAGACGTGCCATCCCCCAGTTTTCGCAAAGATTATGGCGGGCATTGATGGCCCAACGATAGGCACGGCGGAATGTGCCTTGCTCGGTCAGATACTCGGCGCCTAATTTTGAATCAGTACCACGCCGGTTTCGCTGGACCAAACCTTTCCAAACCGTGTGAATTTCAAGGGAAATAATCCAATGGGGGATGCTTGCCCCACGAATATCCAAAACCACAAATTCCTTTTCGGCCAGGTGCGGCTTGTGGTGTAGGCGTTTCAGCCACTCAAGGACATGCTCCTTGGCTCGGACCGGGTCAATGGTGTTTGGAATAATATAATGGTCGCCAAAGAGATCTTTGCGACCTGTCTCGCTATCAAGCTTAAAAGACGCCGAGCAAAACGGGCAGATCATTACGTAATCTTTGAAATTGTACTGCGATGGAGATCCACACGCTGGACAGGTTAACTCATGCATGGCAGATTCCTCCTCCCGGATATTTTATCACAACTTTTCCACAGGGTGGGCCTTGACAGCTGGACATCGAGCCTTAATTTGGGTTAAACCGCGGATTCATCCGCAGGATTTTGCCGGTGGGCGTGGGATTAATTGACATTTCCTTTTAATTTTAAGGAGTTAAATTATGGGTAAGATTATTGGAATTGACTTGGGAACGACCAACTCGGTGGTGGCTGTTATGGAAAGTGGCCAACCAAAGGTGATTGCGAATGCCGAGGGGCACCGTACAACTCCTTCTGTTGTCGCTTTTACTAAAGACGGTGACGTTTTGGTTGGCGCTGCGGCGCGTCGCCAAGCGGTGACCAACCCTACCAAGACCGTATACTCAGCAAAACGTTTTATTGGGTGTAACTATGCTGAGCGGAAGACGGAAGGCGATAAAATGCCTTACAAAGTATTCTCCGGCAAGAACGGCCTTGCTGTGTTCCAGATTGATAACAAGGAACTCACTCCAGCCGAGATTTCGGCGAAGGTCTTAGCAAAGCTGAAGCAAGCGGCTGAAGACTATCTAGGTGAGACCGTTACAGAAGCCGTGATTACGGTTCCAGCCTATTTCAATGATAGCCAGCGTCAGGCGACAAAAGACGCTGGAAGAATCGCTGGACTTGACGTTAAGCGCATTGTGAACGAACCCACGGCAGCGGCACTTGCATATGGCTTAGACAAAAAAGCCAATGAGAAAATTGCAGTGTATGACTTTGGTGGTGGTACGTTCGACGTTTCAATCCTTGAGGTCGGTGATGGTGTTGTTGAGGTTCTGTCGACGAACGGTGATACCCACCTTGGCGGTGACAACGTTGACGAAGTCTTGATCGAGTGGCTGACCAGCACATTTAAGTCTGAAAGCGGTATC
This sequence comes from Oligoflexales bacterium, assembly GCA_044375465.1. Lineage (GTDB taxonomy): Bacteria > Bdellovibrionota_B > Oligoflexia > Oligoflexales > RGVZ01 > CAMDKS01. Next base: position 23,644 of record JBILMN010000014.1, read on the forward strand.
GATATCAGTAAAGATCCAATGGCCGTGCAGCGTCTAAAGGAAGCAGCTGAGAAGGCAAAGATTGAGCTTTCGGCAGCGCAGCAGACGGACATTAATCTCCCGTTCCTGACGGCGGACCAGACAGGTCCAAAGCACTTGAACGTGAGTTTGACCCGCTCCAAATTCGAGCAGATGATCGGTCAAATCGTCGAAAAAACATTGGCTCCTTGTCGTCAAGCGATGAAAGACGCAGGTCTTTCAAATGCGGACATCAACGAGGTGCTTTTGGTTGGTGGTTCGACCCGGATCCCTCTCGTGCAGCAGAAAGTTAAGGATTTCTTTGGCAAGGAGCCAAACAAGTCTGTGAACCCTGATGAGGTTGTTGCCGTTGGTGCGGCAGTTCAGGCAGGTGTCTTGGCTGGTGATGTCAAAGACGTTTTGTTGATTGATGTAACGCCACTATCTCTTGGTATAGAAACTCTTGGTGGTGTTTCCACACGCCTTATTGAGCGCAATACGACGATCCCGACCCGCAAGAGCCAGGTGTTCTCGACGGCGGCTGACAACCAGACGTCCGTAGAAGTGCATGTGCTTCAGGGTGAGCGTGAGATGGCTCGTGATAACAAATCTCTTGGTCGCTTTAGCTTGGTGGATATTCCATCCGCACCGCGCGGTGTTCCGCAGATTGAGGTCACCTTTGATATCGATTCCAACGGTATCTTGAACGTATCGGCAAAGGATGTCGGAACAGGCAAAGAGCAGCGCATCACGATCCAAGCTGGTACTCGTATGAGTGAAGATGAGATCAAGCGCATGGTGAAAGACGCCGAAGCTCATGCTGAAGAGGACAAGAAGAAACGTCAATCTGTAGAAGCTCGCAACCAGCTCGATAGCTTAGTCTTCCAGGCGGAGAAAATGCTGAAAGAGAATGGTGACAAAGCGCCTGCAGAGTTGAAATCAGAAATTGAAACGGCTGTGAGCGAGGCGAAGTCCAAGCTTGACTCGGAAGACTATGATACGCTCGTGAAAGCCCGCGAGAACCTGGAGACCCGCGTCCATAAGCTGGCCGAGCTGATTTACAAAGCTGCCGGTGCGTCCGCTGGTAGCGATGCAGGTGCGGCGGCTGGAGCCCCCGGTGCCGGTTCTGCGACCGCAGACAAAGGCAACGTGGTAGACGCCGAGTATGAGGATGGCGGATCGCGCTGATCAATTGAAACAGGTTCTTGAACGGGCCCTCCAATCGGTGCCCGTACTTCTGGTGCTTGGTTCGATGGCTTGAGGCCTCTTGTGACGTCTAATGTGTATCAATCTTGGCTGATGGCTCGGGGGATTTCTTCCCCGGGCGGTCAGCCTTTTCAATTGTTTGCCTCCCATATTGATCCTCAGGGTTCAACACTGGTGGTTGCAACTTCAAACAGCGATGACGCTTCAGCGGTCGTTATGGCAGTTTCGCGCCTTGCCGGGGCGTTATCCCAAATTCAAACTGTTGATGCTGGTGGTGTTTCGTGGCTTGTGGCTCATGAGGCGATGCCACTGCCAACCTTTGACCTGCTGCGATCTTTGTGTCCGTCCATGGTCCGATGGGTCGATTTGACGGGGAGCCATCAGGCCGCAGTCGATGCGGAAGATATCTTCGTTATTTCTGGGCCTAAAATGGCCGTGATGAATCAGGATGCCGCGGTGAAGAAGTCCTTTTGGATAACCCTTCAGCAGTGGATGTCTGAGCCTGTGGACTCGAAATTGTCCTGAAATATTTAACCTGTTTTTTTGACCAGAACGATGCTTCGCTTGCGCAAAGCATCGGGCATCAGGGCTTTGATGTCGTCTGCAAGTGTCGCTACCGGGATGTTTCCTGGAGTGTTTTTTGCCAGCTGCAAAATCGTGGCTGCCTGAAGGGTATTCCCCATGCGTTTTAACACTTCGGCAATCAACGTCAGGACCTTCTGACGTTCATCGGTCTGATGGAGTGCGGTGAAAAATGACTGATAAGCTTCGGGATGCTGTCTGTCGTGCAGCTGCGCCATGCCGTAGAGAACATAATGTTTGTCGCTGGGTTCCAAGGAAACAACTCTTTGGTAAACTTGCACGGCGTTGGCCGTATCGTTGGCATTCAGTAGAATACGGCCTTTGGCTTTCAGAAGCAGGGTATTTTGCGGTTCCCGCTGCAACCCTTCGTCAAGAATTTTAAGAGCGTCGGTGAGTTGTTCATATTTAACGTAAAGATTTGCGAGCAGGATACGAGCGTCGGATCGTCCTTGATTTTGCCTGACTTCGTCCAGCAAAGTGACGATCGCTGTGCGCTGATTCTTTTGCCGCTCATAAAGCGCGACGATCAATTCAAGGGGCTTTAGCAGATTTGGGTGCTGGCGCCTGGCTCTTTTGTAGTAATAGACGGCCTTCTCGTCGTTGCCTGAAATCTCATAGGCTCGCCCCATTCCAACTAGCGCTTCTTTGTTTTTGGGGCTCTCTTTCAGAGCCTCTCTGAAGTGGTTGATGGCGCCGATCGCATCACCAGCGTCAAGCAACAGGTCTGCTAGGATCATTTGTCTTTTTGTTTGCTTTGGATTGAGCTCCAATTCATTCTTTAACGCCTCAATGGCCTGATGCTTTTGATCCATCGCCAAGTAAATGTCGGCGAGGGCGGAAAAGTTTTTGTAGTAGGTTGGATTTGAATCTGACGACTCTTTAAGAATTTTAAGCGCTTCCGAGCGTTGGCCTAATTTTTCCAACGTTAAAGCCTTCCCAAACTTGGCTCTTGAACTCTCGGGATCTAAGCGTTCTGCGGTCTCAAATTGCTTTAAAGCATCTGTATAGAGCTCTTGAATAAAAAGCTTGTCACCTTGCCTTAAAGTTTTCAGGAGGGGTGATGGGGAGTGATATTTTGTGAGAACGGCAGTCACTTTTTTCTCGATGTCATTGATATGAAATGGCTTTAACACATAATCATCCGCCCCTAGGTCAGCGGCTTTTACGATATCCTCCTTGCTACCTTCTCCGGTGACGACGATGATGGGAAGGTCGGCGCCGAAATTTTGATTTCGAATTTTTTTAAGAATTTGAAAACCAGATATTTGCCGCATGTAGATGTCAGTGACGACCAGATCGATGGGGGTTTTCCCTAAAATTTTTAGAGCATCAGAACCATCAAATGCCTCCAACACGGTCCCAAATCCAAGCCCAGACAAGATCCTGCGGATGGCCTTGCGGATCGGGTCCTGGTCATCAATGACCAAAACGGTCATGGTTTGTGGGTTAAATGGAAGTGTCGATTTTTGCATGCTGAGCCAAATGTGAGAGTCATGATAGATTTGTATATGTATCGGCTCAGTGGTCTGATTTGTTTAGGATTCGGCCAGAAATGTAAGCGTGGAGTGGGGGGCGTTTGCTACGGGCTTCGACCAAGTCAGCGAGATGATGCCGGTCTTTCAAACTTTTTGGCAAACTTCAAATAGGCTTCCGCAGTCCGGCTACCGGCGTCAAGATTTTGACAGGTTTCCCACGCGCGGATCGCTTGATCTTTGCGGTTTAATTTCCAGAGGCAGATGCCAAGCCATAAATGCGCATCCAGCTCATCTGGAAATGACCTGATGGCATCCTGGAATTCGTAGAGTGCGCGGTCCATTTGGTTTGTTTTTAAGTAAAGCTGTCCGAGGGCGATTTTAACGTCCGGCATTTTTTCGTAGAGAGAGAGTGCTTTTTTGTATTCGTTGATTGCCTCGTAGGGGAGATTATTCTCCGCATAAAGCACGCCACACTCAGCGTGATGATTGGCAAGTCGTCCCATGACGAGATCAGGTTGTTTTTTGCCGGCGGGTGTCTGTGCCAAGACCTCCGCAAAAACGCTCTTGGCCTCGTCGTAGCGACCGAGGTCGCAAAATGTGGCGGAAAGATTCAGTCCCGCCTCAATGAAGTTTGGATTGATCTTTAATGATTTTGTGAATTGCACAATGGCGTCTGCGAATTTTGATTGCTTGTGATAGGTGACACCTAGAAGGTTATGCAAATTGGCCATGGAGCCGTATTCATCTATGGCCGTGAGCAGTGCTTTTTCGGCGGCCTCAAAGCGACTAACGGAATGGTATATTCTAATTTTTTCTTGAATTTGAGCAAAATCAATCCGCATTTGACATCCTTGTCGTCACAGATTTTTGTAGACTAGCGGAGACCTCAGGCGACGGTGCTGGACTCAAATCTGCGAGTGACCATCACCTTAATTTGTCCCGGGAATGCAACATCTGTCTCCAGCTTGCGTGCAATTGCAGCGGTCATATTCTGTATTTCGTCCTCTCGGACGCGCTTATGATTGACCTCAATGTGAATTTCACGACCACCATTCATAATAGCGGACTTGGTGATTCCCTGGAAACCCCGGACCACATCATCAATATCGCGCAGACGGTCCTGATAGCCTTCCTCAAGGTTGACTCGCGCCCCTGGGCGCGCTCCGGATAGGGTGTCGGATGTTTTTAGGACATGTGCCAGCGGTGTTTCAAGTACAAGGTCATTATGGTGACTCATCACCGTGTCGCAGATCAGGCGGTTTTCGCCGAATCGGTCCGCATAGTCTCCGCTGATCACGGCATGACTCCCTTCGATGCGGTAGTCCAGAACTTTTCCGATATCGTGGAGGAGTCCACAGCGTTTTGCCAGCGCGGGATCCACTCCCAGTTCTTCAGCCACGAGACCTGCCAAGACGGCGACTTCAAAGGAATGAAGATATTGGTTTTGTCGGTAACTTGTCCGCCAGTTCAAATACCCAATCAGTTTTTGAATTTCCACGTGGATGCCGTCAAGTCGCAGCTCTAAAATCGCGTTGCGACCCAATTTAAGTGCTTGCTGGTCGAGTGTGGCGCGTTGTTTTTGATAGTATTCAGCAATTTTTGGCCATGCGGAGTGGTGGTTGAGTTTAACGATTTCTGACAGGGCTAATCTTGCGGCCTCACGCTCAACGCCCATACCACCTGCAAGCTTGATGATGGCTGGGGACTCAACGTCACGAGCAGCATGAAATTCAGCTTCAATCCCCGCAAGCTCCTTAATGCGGGCGAGCAAACCCTCGGAGTCATTGGCAAGAAGATCCCAGACTTTTTTGTCTTCGACTTCCACTGCATTGGTCATTTTGGGCCAGGGGAATTCTGGCGTGTAGCGTGACATACTCCGGCTCAGAAAGCGTGCGGCAACCCGCTTAGCCCCCGAGTTCAACTCCTCTGTAAAGAGCTTTAAAAGTTTTTGGCTCTCAAGTTGGCGTTGTTCCACCATGGAGTCTGTGAGGTTTTTGCGAATGGCGCTTGACTCGACGCGCGCTGCTTTTTCGAGCTCCTCGCGCAGTTTTGCCTCCACATCCTCTGCCCGCTTTAACTTCTCTTCATAGGTGGATTGGGCAAACGCGACATGCTGTTCAATTTGGTGTAACTCACTTTCAAGTTTTTGGACGCGCGCAGTTGCTGGTTGGATTTGGCTTTCGAGAATGTTGAGGTTTTCATCGGCAAGTTTAAGATCCTCTTGCCGATCGGCGAGGGTCTCCTGCAACTCTTCGATCAGCATCTGGTTCTTGGCGGCATTCGTACTCCGGGCTTCAGTTAAGATGAAATCAACTTGTTTTTTGGCCTCGGCGAGGACTTCTGATTTTTGGGTGCGGTGGCTAGCCGAGAGGCGATTGGGCAGGATTTTGAGAAGAACCAAGAAAAATACATACCCAGCTCCTAGTGAACCAAGCAAAAGGGTCAAAAGCTCATAAGCAGACATGGACGGACTCCCAATAAAAAAGCACAGAACGATCGGGTGAATCTAGGATGATGATCGTCTGGAGATCGGTACACGAACATTGCAATCATCAGTACGATCTCAATACAGTCTTTAAACCATAGTCAATACTGGAGGAAATTGCAATTTTTCTATACGATAGGATATCGATGGGAGTCAGCGCCGATATGCCGAAACATCGCCTTGAGAAGGAACGCAAATGACCGATATTCGTGGATTTCTCGCAGAAACATTGGAATTTTCGGCGCGCGAGCTTCGTGGTAGGTTTGGTAGCCATCAAAATGTCCGCTCCAAGAAAGACACCAGTCTCGTAACGGATGCCGATCTTGCCTCAGAGAAAATCATTCTCGATCGGCTTAGCCGCTATTTTCCGAACGATTCCATCATTAGTGAGGAATCGGGACAAAAGAATGTTCATCGAACCACGGGCCAGAGGGTCTGGATCATTGATCCCTTGGACGGAACCACCAATTTCGCAAACGGTTTCCCATTTTTTAGCGTCTCCATCGGCTACGGCGAATTCAAAGATGATGGCACCATTAAGATGCTTGCTGGCGGCATTGCTGATCCCATCCATGGTGATCAGTACCTTGCCCATCAGGGCGAGGGAGCCAGCAAAAATGGCGTAAAAATTGCGGTTCACGGGGAGCGAGAGTTTTCAAAATGTTTTTTGGTCACGGGGTTTTACTACACCATGGGCGATGACTTGGATCGGGAGATTGAGCGTTTTCGAAGGGTGGCTCAGAAATGCCAGTCTATTCGACGTGATGGTTCTGCTGCCCTCGACCTTGCTCTGGTGGCATCAGGTGTCTACGATGGTTTCTGGGAGCGCGGGTTGGCAATATGGGATGTGGCAGCCGGGAGTCTGCTGGTACGTGAGGCAGGGGGGCAAGTGATAAATTACCCATCTGCTCCTGGGTCAGGGGCAAGTTCTGCCTCTTTGGCTGGGGACCTACGACAGTTATCCTATAGCATAGAGGGCGACGGCATGATTGCCGGATCCAGGACCGTTGTTGAGGATGTTCATCAACTTCTGAGGACCTAGAGCCACAAAGCCCTCGCCCCGTGCTTGGGGGTGGCTCAGCGTCTGAGTGTTGAGTCATAAGGGGTGCTAAACATGAGACGAATCATGGGAATGATCTTAGCCAATGCCTCAATTTTATTGGCATCATCAAGTATTGCAGCACCGTTTATTGAACGTGAAGGCCGTTACGAGCTCAATTGGACAACGGGTAAAGTTCGTTTCTATGGTGTCGGTCAAGCCGGTCAAAGTGATGAGAACTACCGTACTGCGGAGCAATCTGCTTGGGCAGACGGCCTCAAGTCAGCTGAAAAACTGATTCCGTCGATCATGGCTAACCGCATCGGTCCTGTGGAAAGGCTTCAGGTGGAGAAACTTTCAAAATTGGCTCAGTCGACCATATCCATTTCCACCACCTATTTTGGTGATCAGCGGGTCAAAGTGTTACTGGAAGCTCCCATCCAAAAAATGACCCCACAGCTTGTCCCTGGCGGTGAATCAAGTCCATCGGAGTTAACATCAGCTAGTGAAACGCGGGCATTGACCATTAGTCTTCCCAAAGGCGCTCAACCGGTCGCGTTTGTGCGGGTGGTCGACGAGCATGGTCGGGATATGGTGCAACCACGGGATATTATTGCAGCTGTCCACGCTGGAGCGCCTATGGCGCGGTGGTATCGCCATGAAGCGCTGGCCTCGGATGGCTCCAGAGATGGTGATTCCGAGATCTTATCGGCGGTGATGCCGCAAAGAGGCGTCATTCGGGTGCAGTCGTCAGATTGGAAGCCGGCGTTCGCTCGGTCTTTGGTTCACGGCAAGACGTCATTTATCATTCAATAAAGATCATCAAATATCATGCAGTGACCGGTATTCGATCATTGGTTTGTCGCAAGAAATTCTTGCGTGCCTATGCCCAAAGTGATACACCATCGTTTCACTTTCACCGGGTGGCCCCCGTCATTTGGTGATTTTTATTAATGATTTGAGGTGGTTGTAATGCCAAAGATCAAGACCAAACGCGCAGCCGCTAAGCGCTTTACAGTGCTCTCTAGCGGAAAGGTCAAGCGCAGTCACGCCAACAAGCGTCACATTCTGACGAAGAAGGATCGTGGTCGTAAGAACAAGCTCAAAAAGGGCGGTTACGTCGATGATTCTAATCTCGGATTGGTGATGCGCTGTCTTCCAAACGGATAAAGGTAGGAAATCATGGCTCGTGTAAAACGTGGATTTAAAGCAAGACGTAGAAGGAAGAAACTCCTTGGTTTAGCCAAGGGCTTCCGCGGTACGCGTAAGAGCAACATCAAGACGGCTGTCCATGTGGTCCGCCGCGCTCTCCGCTACTCGTACCGTGATCGTCGCGTACGTAAGCGTGAGTTTAGAAAACTGTGGATTGTTCGTATCAACGCGGCAACCCGTGCAGAGGGACTCAAGTATTCTGAGTTTGTCAACGGTTTGAAAAAGCGTGGCATCGAAGTCGATCGCAGCGTTATCTCGAACCTCGCGATCACTGACAAGGCGGCATTCACCGCGCTTGTTGCTGAAGCAAAAGCAGGGCTTGGACGGAAGTAATTTCCAGACAGTCCCGTCGAAGCGACGATCGTAAAATAAAAGCCCGCTGATCTCCGCAAGGATGTCAGCGGGTTTTTGTTGTATGCTCAGCAAGGAGCATTTGAATGGGAGGTGTTAGTGACGACTATTGATTTGAATCAATTTGCAGCGCAGATAAGTCGCCTCGAACGAGCTAATCGCTCGATCGAATCTCAGGCCAGGAGTCTCGCTCCACGCCATGCCCATCATCAGCCATCTCATGTCATGTATGGCGGCGCACATCTTTTTTCAGAGAATACGTTTACGAGGATCTCAGAGCTAGCTCTGGCAGCTTTTAATTTTGCAGCGCCTACGCCTGTCGCACTGTCTGCTTTGATGGAAGGGTCTTGGGATAACGCTTTTGCCCAAAAGCTGCATACAAAGGTTTTAAATAAAATAAGCACAGACCCTCTTGAAGATTATCGTATTGATTTTGAGGACGGCTATGGGGTGCGGTCTGACGCGGAGGAAGATCACCACGCGTCTTCGACGGCGACGATCTTGGCGCAATTGGCAAAGCGCGGTCAAACTCCCCGGCATGTTGGATTTAGGATTAAGCCTTTATCAATGGCTGGGATGCGCCGAGCCTTTCGCACGCTGACGTTGTTTGTAGACCGATTCGTTGCAGAGCACGCTGTTCATGGCAGCGTGAAACGCCTGATTGTAACACTTCCGAAGGTGACCAATGCGGAGCAAGTGGCCACCGTGGTCGATATCTTGGAAAATTTTGAAGAGCGTTATCAACTTAGCGCAGGATTTTTTGTTCTGGAGATTCTTATTGAGTCACCCGAAGCTTTTTTAAGTGTTGATGGAACCATCCCTATGGCGTCCATAATCGCGGCCGCAAGAGGTCGCTGCCAGAGTTTGCACTTTGGGGTCTATGATTTCACCTCGGCACTTGGCATCGGTAGTGCAGGTCAATCGATCGATCACCTTGCCTGTGATTTTGCCCGACTTTGGATGCAGATCGCTGCGGGACTGGCGCCGGGGCTTGGTCTTAGCGATGGGATTATCAGTCGTTTGCCTATTGTACCCAAAGTTCTGACGGCCGCGTCAGAGGCGGACTTCAAGGCTGCGTGGCGATATAATTTTCAACAGATCATGAGAAGCCTGTCACTGGGGTTTTATCAAGGCTGGGATCTTCATCCAGCCCAATTGCCAGTGCGTCACATTGCCAATTATGCCTTTGTGATGCGTGAGCTTGAAGGTGCCGTGGGGAGGCTAAAGACGTTTTGTGAGAAAGCATCGACAGCCAGCCATATTGGTGGCGTCTTTGACGACCGAGCAAGTGTACTGGGACTATTGAACTTTTTTGATCGTGCCCAATTGTCTGGAGTCCTTTCGGCTACGGAAATACAAGATCTTGGGATCGATCTGGCGGCGGTGCGCCAGTCGATTTAGATGACGCTTCAGTGTTTGCCGTCCTGCTCGAGGTTTAACTTTGGTTTAATCAAAAGAGATAAAATCGCCGAAGCCGCCAGGATCGTTGCGATAATTATGAGCGACCAGGAGATTGGAAATTTTCCGCCGAAAACCTCATTGAGCCAAGACATTTTTAGTCCAACAAAAATCAAAATTAAGCCAAGCCCGTACTTGAGATACCGGAATTTGTCGACCATGTCGGCCAAAAGGAAATAGAGTGACCTTAAGCCGAGGATGGCAAAAATATTTGAGGTGAAGACAATCAATGGTTCTTTGGTGATCGCGAAAATCGCGGGAACCGAGTCGATCGCAAAAATCACATCCGAAAATTCAATAAACACGAGCGCTAAAAATAGCGGTGTCGCATGCAAGACTCCTTTGATCCGCACAAAGAATGCCCCGCTGTCGACTTTTTCAGTTAGCGGAAACAGGAGCTTCACAAGTTTTATGAGTGGATTTTTGCCAGGATCTGGAATCTTTTCTGGTGCGAAAAATATTTTAAGACCCGTGAGCACCAAAAACACTCCAGCGACCATGACCACCCAGTGGTACTGCATCAGTGTCGCGCCAAGCGAAATGAATCCGGCGCGCATCACGAGCGCTCCTATGATCCCGTAAAACAACACCCGGTGCTGGTAGATCGGAGGCACATGGAAAAAACTGAAAACCACAACGAACACAAAAATGTTATCAATGGCCAGAGTCTTCTCAATGACAAAACCCGCTAAAAATTCCAATGACAGTTGGTGGGCCAAGGCACTAGGGTTAAAGTCAGCCAAACCTGTGAATCTTGGGTCCACGGTGAGAGCGTGCCGCGCATAAAAATAAAATCCGAGATTGAAGAGCATCGCCAAACTGATCCAGACGATGCTCCAGGAGAGAGATTCCTTCATGGAAACGACGTGGGCTTTCTTGTGAAAGACACCTAAATCGAGTGCAAGCATGCCGATCACAAAAAGACCGAACACGGCGTAAAACCACCAATAAATTTCAAACGGAAATAAAATATTTGGCATCTCAAGGCCTCCTAACCTAGGCGCAATCATCGGATAGAAAAAAAGTTCACTAAAATGGAAAATAACATCATCATCGATCGCATTAAACGAACAATGCGCTATGTTTCCCACTGAGGACATTGGTGGCTGCTTAGTTTATTCGTTATTGTTAGGATGCCGCTATGATCAGCAAAGTTGCGATCCTTGGTGATGATGACGTCAAAGTCGCTTCGGGCCAGCTCGGCACCCAATGCACCGTTCTTGAATCCAGCCCATTCGGTTTCATGGACCGAAACCACGTCGTAGCCCAACTTTCTGAGCGCTACGGCCAGACCATCTGAAAAATTTTCATCTAAAATAACACGTGGTGTCGTCATGGGGCTTAGGCTGTCTCTTTGGTCGCTAAATCGCTGGCATATCGAATCGCCTCATATATTGCTTCTAAAGGTAGCGAATACATGTCAGCCAACTCTTCAATCGGTATTTCGTTGGACATCTCATTTAAAAGTTGCGCGACGGAAAGCCGGCGTTCGATAAACGCGACGCTACCACCCAGGTAATCAGCGTCTTTCACCAGATGCTTAAAACCGGGTAACAAGCTACTGGATCCGATTCTTCTGGGATCAATCGGTACGGATGATGCTTTCATAACTCGCCTCTTTGTTTAGGTCACCAAAACTGAAATCTCTAATCCACACGACACCTCTCCTATTATCGGAAAATCTCAGGAATTGCTTGACTTTTCTTGCTTCAGATTATTCATCTGCCCGCAAATTTAGGAGCGGCACGAATATTTGAGGCGACGACCCTGAAGAACTGCCGGTCGACCTTGTATAATCATTTCGGGGGATAGAAGAAGGCAAGAATGCGGGGGAACAGGTGGTTTAAGAAAAAGACGTCTGATTGAGTCAATCGGTTATCTTGAATGCGCTTCGCAAGATCAGGCTTCTTCTCGAAGGTTCTGATGACTGTAACAAGCTATTCTTTCATCTTGTGAGGTGATTCATTGAATGGATCGGGGATCTGAATTTCCCAATGTTTGTCAACGGTTGTGGTGGGGACGGAGAGACTTGAACTCTCACGCCTTCCGGCACTGGCTTCTAAGACCAGCGTGTCTACCAATTTCACCACATCCCCATAACACAGCAAGGCGTTTGATATCCCACTTTCTTAGTGGCAGAGTCAACCAGTTTTTACGCTGGCCAGAACCTCGATGCCGCCGATTTTTATGACATCAGTGGCCTTGACGGGGTGCATACCCCGAATCTTGGCGCCATTGAGGTAAGTACCATTGGTAGATCCCTGATCCTCGACAAAGATTTCTCCATGGTCGTTGAGTTTGATCAGGGCGTGTTTGCGACTAATCTCAGCATCGCTTTCAAACTTGCCGAAGGTTGTGGCTCGTCCAAGGTAAACCTGCTTCTGCGGAAGTTCAATGCGGTCGCGTGATCCGTCGCTATACTTAATTTGCAATACAATGAAATAACTTCGTTTTTTTCTAACTTCGTCCTCTATGAGAGTGTCGACAAGGCTCGCTTTTGGTCCAGATTC
>JBILMN010000267.1:0-3360 GCA_044375465.1 Oligoflexales bacterium
CTCTTCGCGTCAACATAGCTTCAAAGAAGCCCGCATAATGGCCATACCCGTCAACCCCATGACCGCAGGTCCGTCGGGGTTCTGACCTAGTATAGGCGTGTTGTAAGAATGGCCAATACAACGTCATCCTCGTCGCGTTTTAGGACGTTGATCCGTCTGCTAAATCAGCCTAACATCGAATGCCAAATATCACTTACGGGCACCTTTGTACTTAAAATTAGAGTGGCATATGTCTGGCCAAGATTTTCAAGGATTTAAATCTAAAATCATTTTTTTGTTTATGCTGGCGGCATTCATCGCGCCTTATTCCATTGGCTGGAACTGGGGTTGGTGGAAGTTTATTCCGTCTACATTGGCAATAGTGGGATGTGCGCGTCTTGTGTGGCCCGGGTCGTGGCCCGCGGAGTTGGGACTCCGCGCGACGCGGGGCGACCTTGGATTCGCCGTGCTGATGTTCACGTTGGTGTACGTCGTGGGAACCTGGCTAATTGGCAGGATTCTGGGGCAGGAGGGATTTGTTCCAGGTCCGGTAAGCGAGAGTCCCGGCTGGAAGTATCTCGCGGTGTTCCAGGCTCTAAATGAGGAGATGGTACTCCGTGCATTGTTGTTAACGTGGCTCACCCGCCACGTCTCAAATGGAACCGCGCTTTGCGTGCTTGTCGCGGCGGTTTTCGCGTTGGCTCACGGCGTCTATTATGGACTTGTGGCGGATGAAGCGGTTATTTCGACGACAGCTTTGATGTCGTTATTTTTATTTGGATTTTCCGGCAATTTTATTTTTTTGGAGTCAGGGAGCATAGCAACGTCTTACGCCATTCACGTCGGGTGGAATATCAATAGGTTTGGCCAGGATTGGACCGCCGGCACCTCGGGCCTTCCAATGCATGAGGGGCTTGGTTTTAACCTGGTTGAGGGGAATTCTCGATCTCTCGGTCTTGCCCTGATTTTGGCTTTAGCGACCTGGGGATGGAAACGGTCCAGACGAAAACTAAAGGTTTAGCCATCCCGTTCTGTTCAATAACTCACGAAGCGATATTATAATGGCCAACTATTGACGATGGATAGAAAACTGAAAGAATCCACGATAAAATGATGCTTTGCATTTAATTTGGAGAGTAGGCCAGGGGAATTTCACCCCTAGCCTCTCGCAGAACCGTACTTGAAGCTCTCACCTCATACGGCTCCCATTGTTCAAGTCCTTTTAAACCGAAAACCCAAGTGACCAATGAGCAAATAGCTTTGGATTCTTTTTGAAAATCCTCTTAAGCCAAGCCATTGCTGGTCCTCTTCGGCGCATGAAGCGCTTAAATTTCCTCTTAGCCCAATTGACGATAACTCTATTCACAAGTCTAGCTGTATTGCGAAGTGCTGAACGAAAGTAAACTCCAAAATAATTTATCCAGCCGCGCATGATTGGATTGATCCATGTTCGCAGGTCTTCAAGAGAAGACCCTGGCCGAATTGGAATACGGAGCTTTCTCACTGTATCCATCAATTTCTTTCTGGATGCAGGACTCACTGCCGGTGCAAAACCTACGAAAATATTGCCACTACGAGCTTTACAAAGTCTTGCGCGAAACTCGTACCCTAAGAACACAAATTTTGTGTTCGGGTAGTCACGCTTTCGTTTGTCATCCTTGCAATAAACAATACGGCTCTTAACCGGGTGAATCTCAAGCTTACAATCACTAAGTCTTCCAGCAAGAGAGGCCATCACGTGTTTGGCCTCACCCTCACTTCGACAGTGGACGACCCCATCATCAGCAAATCGCTCAAACGGCAGATGCGGATACTCACGATCCATCCACAGATCGAATGCGTAATGAAGAAATAGATTTGCAAGCAATGGAGAGATCACTCCGCCTTGGGGAGTTCCTTTTTCGCGATTAATAATCTCACCATCTTTTGTTTGAAATGGTGCCTTAAGCCATCTTTCGATGTAAAGAATCATCCATTTTTCTTGAGTATGTTTGTGCACAGCTTTCATAAGCAAGTCATGATCAATGTTGTCAAACAGACCCTTGATATCAAATTCCATCACCCAAGGATAAGTGAAGCAGTTCTGCCTCGCTTGTCCTACAGCGTGTAATGGAGATCGACCGGGACGGTAGCCAAATGAATTGTTATGGAAAATTGGTTCAACCACTGGCTCAAGCTGCATCTTGACCACCATTTGGGCCACTCGATCGCCGACCGTCGGAATACCAAGCTTTCTTTCACCGCCAGAAGCTTTAGGTATGGAAACCTGCTTCACAGCTGGGGGAAAGTATGTTCCAGAACTCATCCGGTTCCATATCCGGTATAGATTATTCTTTAGATCCAATTCAAACGCGTCGATGGTTTCATCATCAATACCTGCAGCACCACGATTTGCCTTTACATGCTTATAGGCCTCCATCACTGACTGTTTAGAAATCTCAAAAGACTTTGTACTGCTCATCCGACTCCTCCCACCAACAGTGGTTGATCGTTCAAACAATACCGAACAACACGACCCCTTCGCTCCACGACCATTACGGTCGCTTCATCACTACTACGAGTCATTCCGCCCCAGTGCTTTGCATCGGTACGCTCACACTTATGGAGGTCTTCCACTTGCGCTTCTCCCTTAACATCAAAGCGACTGGTTCCTGCGTTCCGCATGAAAGCCTGAGTAGAAGTCACGCCACCTCGACACCGGATGCCGCTTGGGCAGAAACAGGCTTTCCCCCAAGCTTGTCCTGAACCGGCCAATTGGGCCCAGTTTTGACATCTTCTAAGAATTTCGATGCTTGATAGGTGATTCACTTTTGTTCGTCTCTTCTACTCTTACCTGCCAGAATCAAGTCCCAGCTTTTCCTTAACGCTCACTACCACACCTCTTAAGTGCAGCAGCTTAAGGTGGTTTGAAGCCTGCTCCTGTTAAGCTCGGCTTCGAGGGGCCCGCCCTCATCTTTCATACAGTTGCGAAACATCCATGTTTCTCGCAGCACACATTGGCCAATCACAACCAAAGGGGCGACCTGGGCGCGGCACAAAACCGCCACTCATTGACGTTCTTTTTTGCGCGAAAATGGAAGATTCCCGAGGAAACTTCTTTCAGACATAGCACATGATCGGACGCAAAATTTGATGCGTTTGCCCTGCCCGCGCTGGAGCAACGAGGCTTGTCGTTAAAACTAAAATATTTAGTCGTGACCAAATCGATTTATCGAGACAGTGCCGAAATAACTAGGTCAAAGGATGACTTTGTAATATTGGATCCCCACTGGTCAGGGCTATTTTGTAAGTGGTGTGCAAGTTCTAAAGGCGTCATGTTTTTCGAATTCTTCTCGAGCTTTAGTTCGGGGTTTTCAGTTATCGTCTCAGTAATAGCTGCCG
>JBILMN010000098.1:0-11030 GCA_044375465.1 Oligoflexales bacterium
CATAACGCCAATATTCACCATTGGCAATATCTGCAATCGACTTACTGCCAAAAGCCCGCACAAAATCCAGGCTTGGCATCATCAATGACGACGGCTCCCGCCAAATCATGATGGCAAAAATGACGGCGTTCATCATCTGCAGTCGTCCCGACCATGTCCCAAAAAAATAATCCATACCCTTGGGCTGCCGAACGACGGGAATGAGCGGCACATTTTGGTATTGTTCTTGTTCCATCAGAACACAGCGTAATCAGTAGATGGCGCGTGCATTTCGATGAGTCTTGCGGGTGGATCCAATGGCTTTGAGCGCTTTGAGAGCATCCAGACGGGAGTCGGACCGACTTTCCCAGGCATATAAAGAACCATCTGCGCCACTTCGGCCAAATCCTCTGAGGTCGCAACCACATCGGCTGAAAGCCTCAGGGTATCGCCTTCCCTCAGACCAGCATTGATGTGGTCGCTTTCCAGTCTTAATTTTTTAATGCGAGGTGCGCCTTCGCTAGCCCTAAATTCGACAACAAAACCGCCCTTTTGCAATCGTTGGATTTTTGCGATGACAAAATTGCCGCCAATTCGCTCAAGCTTGGGTGATGTCGTCGCAAAAATCCCGTTGTTCCAAATCAGGCCGACGAGCATGACGCAAACGACCAAAATATTTTTCACCATTACTTTAACCTCTTATGCCATGCCTTGTGGTTACTGAGCCGTTTCAAGAACCCCTCCGGCCTTGATCCATGTTGCAATCGCTTGGATGTCAGGATGAAGCGAACGATCCACAGTCATACTTGCTGATATTTGTCTAATTTTATCATGAATTTTGTCTAAAAGCAGAGCAGGTTTCAGCGGAGCGTGAAGGTCTACAGCCTGTGCCGCTGTTAACGCCTCGATAGCAAGAATATCAAAGACATGGGTACAAATTTGCAGGGCTTTACGTCCGGCAATTGGGCCCATGCTCACGTGATCTTCCTTGTCTGCAGAGGTTGGAATGGAGTCCACCGATGCAGGGTGACAGAGTATTTTGTTCTCCGACACTAAAGCAGCGGCGACAACATGAGGGATCATAAAGCCGCTATTGAGTCCACTTTCCTTAACAACAAATGCCGGCAGGCCGCTCATCGCCGGGTTTGTCAATTTCTCAATACGACGCTCTGCGATGCTACCCAGCTCCGCGACAGCGATACCAAGAAAATCCAGCGCCATGGCCAAGGCTTGACCGTGAAAATTACCACCACTCATCACCGCTCCATCTTCAAAAACGAGGGGATTATCCGTCACTGAATTCAAGTCACCATCCACGCGTTGCGCTACAAATTCAATCACGTCACGCGTGGCCCCATGAACCTGGGGAACACATCTGAAAGAGTAGGGGTCCTGCACTCGGCCACAATCTGCATGGCTCGCCATAATGTCATCTTTTCCTGATAGTAAAGCCCGCAGATTGGCGGCCACGTGACGCTGTCCAGGTTGCTCGCGCACATCATGAATGCGGGAGTCGTATGCTGCCTTGGTCCCTTTGATCGCTTCAAGACTGAGAGCTGCCATAACGTCAGCAGATTCGGCAAGTACGCGCGCGTCACGAACTGCGAAAGCCCCTAAAACTGCCATAAATTGCGTCCCATTGATCAATGACAGGCCTTCTTTAGCTGCAGGAATCAGGGCCTTAATGCCCGCAGCTTTGATGGCCTGCATGGCCGGCATTTTTTCGCCACGGTAGAGCACTTCCCCTTCGCCAATCAACCCAAGCGCCAAATGCGACAAAGGCGCCAGATCACCTGAGGCTCCAACACTACCTTTTGCGGGAATGATGGGAAGGATGTCATGCTTTAAGAAGGCGAGCACTGTTTCAACCGTAGATCTGGTGACCGCACTGTGGCCTAACAAAAACGTATGAGCTCGCAACACTAATAACGCTCGCACCATCTCGGGAGCAATTGGCTCCCCCACGCCGCACGCGTGACTTCGGATCAAATTGTACTGAAGCGTCTGCAGTTTATCGCTCTCAATACGGACATCAGCCAAAAAACCAAATCCAGTATTGATCCCGTAGATCACCTTTCCGGAACCAATAGCAGCCTCGACGATGCCGCGAAAACGCTCCACCCGAGACCACGCCGCCTCAGAGACCTCTATTGCCGGCGCGATTTGGGACGCCAATGACACTAATCGTGACCACGTGAGACGGTCAGTTCCAAGGGAGAAAGGTTTCATATGATGGATCCCTACGAAATCAATTGTCTTTCGAATTTTTTACACTTTTAGCTTCTTGAGCTCTTGGATAGCCGCGGCCCGATCTTTCGCTCCATATATAAATGAGCCTGCAACCAAAGCGGTCGCCCCAGCCTTGACGACACGCGAACCAGTGTCGCCATTGATCCCTCCATCGACCTCTATCACAACTTTATCGTCAAGCTTATGAGCGACCAACCACTCATGCAATTGCTTCACTCGTGACACTGTATCTTCAATAAAACTTTGCCCACCAAATCCAGGGTTGACAGACATTAACATGATCACATCTACAAAAGGCGCAAGCGCCAACGCATGCTCAAGCGGGGTTCCTGGATTTAATGCCACACCAGGTTTTGCGCCTTTAGAGCGAATAGACGTTGCCAATCGGTGCCCATGATGCGTCGCCTCAGCGTGATAAACAAGAATATCTGCACCTGCATCAACGTACGCCAAAGCCACCTCGTCCGGGTTACTCACCATAATATGAACATCTAGAGGGCGTTTGACAAAACTTTTAAGGGCTTTCACAAGCGGTACACCGAAGGTTAAATTCGGAACGAAATGACCATCCATGACATCAATGTGATGCCAATCTGCCCCAGCAGACTCCAAAGATTGCACCTCTTCGCCATACTTTAGAGGATCTGCCGAGAGAATGCTTGGAGCGATGATCAAATTATGCTTCGACATGAATGTTGCCCCGCTTCAGCATTTTCGTTTTGATGCGATCAGCCTTGAGGCGACTCATTCTTTTGAAAAACACAATACCGTCAATGTGATCCATCTCGTGTTGAAGACACACTGCGAACAATCCGTCAGCATGGACCTCAAATTCTTTGCCATTTTCATCTTGGGCCTTCACCCAAATATCGCTGGCACGCTCCACAAAATCATAAACTTCAGGAAAGCTCAAACAACCCTCCTGCCAGCGCATGACTCCTGATTTCTTGACGACAATAGGGTTGATGAACGTAAATTTTTTATCATGCCACCAGCTTGGTTGTTCAGGATCACCTTTTTCGGAACCTACAAAAGGAATCTCTATTGTGATGACACGTCGCAGGTCTCCAACTTGATTTGCGGCCAAGCCTATACCTTTCGAAGCGATCATGGTTTCGTGCATGTCCGCAACGAATTGCTTGAGATTCTGATCAAATGCTTTTACTTCAGCGGCAGGCGTCTCTAAAACTTTTGCCGGCCATTCCACGACTTTCAAGACGGCCATAAGCCGATCCTCCCAAACCAAACACCTGAATCATATGACAAAGCGCGTCACGGCGGACGCGCCTTCAGTGCTCAAAGGGATAGCACAACATCACCCAAAATGGCGAGAAACTTTGACAAATGCAGCCCCCAACAGGGCTTACATATTCCCGTGACGACCAGATAATTTATTGAATGTCTGACTCGCCAGGTCCCGCGCATCCTGAACGCTATCAGCCAACTGTCGATCAATAGCTTCAACTATCTGATTTTGAACAAGAATATCATTGGCATAATGGAACAAGGTCTGCCCACCCACACGGATCGAAAGAATATAGACCCATACGACACCAATACCGAGCCACTTGAACACATTCTTCATACGGTCACTCATAAGATGCTCCTCCGTTCAGGCCTTGTTTCGAGATAACATGGTTAAATTTTAACCCATCTAGGCCCCAACGGCAAAGGCCCGGGGCATTATTGCCCTGGGCCTCGATCGATCACAGATGTCCTGCATTTGAGAACTAACTTGCGAGGTCATTTTCCGAGGCATGATTGCTGCGACGCCCGCGAATCGGGATGATCGCCTTCTCATCAGCCGCAGAGCCGAACATAATCGCAAAAACTTCCTGATAAGACTTCACAAAAGTGACCTTGATTTTTTTCTTCACATTCGCTGGCAGACCATCAAAATTCGCTTTGTTTTTCATAGGTACAAGCACATGTTCGACACCCTCTCGCAGAGCTGCGAGAACTTTCTCACGCAGACCGCCAATCGGCAGAACCATGCCATGCAGCGTAATCTCCCCGGTCATCGCGATTTTGCCATTAGGGACACGTCCCAAAATAGCTGATAACATTGAGCAAGCAAGAGTAATGCCCGCGCTTGGACCGTCCTTTGGCACCGCCCCCGCAGGGATGTGAACGTGTAGCTCATTTTTGTTCAGAATGTCGGCATCAAAGCCAAATTCTGACGCTTTCGATCTCAAGAAACTGAGAGCTGTTTGAGCGCTCTCTTTCATCACATCACCAAGTTGGCCTGTAAGGACTAATCTTGCCGAACTTGAAGGCAAAAGATTGGTCTCAATAGCTAGAACCTCTCCACCATATTGCGTGTATGCAAGCCCTAGCGCAACCCCACGCATCGGATCATGATGATAGAAGCTATCGCCGTATTTGCTCACACCCAGATGCTTTTGAATCATCGCAGGCGTCATCTTAAGGTTGCCACTGGAATGATCGGCGGCATCAAACGAACCTTTTTCCGCATATTCGCGGGCAAGTTTGCGGCAAACACTTGCGATTTGCTTTTCCAGGCCCCTAAGGCCACTTTCTCGTGTATAGCCGTTGATGATCGCGGTCACCGAGGGCTTTGTAAATGATACGTTCGCCTTATCAAGGCCTGCTTCCTTGATTGTCTTCGGAATCAAGTATTGATTTGCGATGATCAATTTTTCTTCCTCACTGTAGCCACTGACTTCAATGATTTCCAGTCGGTCACGAAGTGGCCCCGGAATTGTGTCCAGCGTGTTGGCATTTGCGATGAAGGTGACATCAGATAAATCAACTGAAACACCTAAATAGTGGTCGATAAAGTTTTTGTTTTGCTCGGGATCAAGAACTTCCAACAGAGCGCTCGAAGGGTCACCACGATGATCTGACCCCAACTTATCAATCTCATCAAGCATAATCACCGGGTTCATCGACTGGGCCTGTTTAATACTGTTAATCACCCGACCAGGATAAGCACCAACATAGGTCTTACGATGGCCCCTAATTTCTGCCTCATCACGAACACCACCTAAGGCGATACGCGAGAACTGTCGCCCCATGGACCTGGCAATGGACTTGCCAAGGCTTGTTTTACCCACACCAGGAGGACCGACAAAACATATGATGGGACTCTTAGCAGTCGGATTAAGCTTTTTTACGGCCAAAAATTCCATAATCCGGTCTTTGACTTGATCAAGACCGTAGTGATCTTCATTGAGAATTTTCTTCGTGGTCGCGATGTCAATTTCATCAGCTGATTTTTTGCCCCATGGCAACGACAAAATAGTCTCGATGTGAGTTCTTGTCAGAGAAGCCTCACTTGTGTCCTGGTGCATCCGCTCCAGTCGTTTGATTTGGCGTGTGCACTCGTCCTTGGCTTCGTCAGTCAGAGGCACGCCTTCCATCCGCTTCCAGAGGTTATCAACCTCGTCCTTGCCATCGTTGTCTCCAAGCTCATTTTTGATCACTTTGATTTGTTCACGCAGATAGTGCTCTCGCTGCATTCTACCAATTTCTTCTTTGGCCTGGCTTTGAATCCGAACCTGCATCTGATAAACCTCAATTTCGCGGGAGAGGTACTGATGCACACGGCGTAGTCGATCAAGCGGGTTTTGGATGGCTAAAATACGTTGAGCATCAGCGACTTTGAGACCGAGATTGGAAGCGACGAGGTCCGCCAGACGCGAAGGATCGGATACATCTTCAAGAATCATCAAAATATCGGGTGAAAGCACCTTCCCGAGCGACACAACTTTTTCAAGACTATCACGAACCGCGCGAACCAGCGCCTCTAATTCAGGCGAGGTGCTTGCCACAACGGCGTCAGACATCTGTACGATACGAACAGACGGAAAGCTGTCTGTACCGATCAATTCCTGGATACGACCTTTGTGAATTCCCTGAACAAGAACCTTCATGCGACCATCCGGCAACTTCCTGGTCCTCATTACAGAGCAAACGGTTCCGGTGCTATACACATCAAAAGGAGCCTCAAGGTTACAGTCCAGACCTTCACCATCCTCGCCTGCGACCTTGAATGCGGACAGAAAAATTTTACGACTTCCGGCCAGGGCGCTCTCGACGGCGTTAACGCAAAGATCCTCGTTGATAAACACCGGCACAATCATGTGCGGAAAGACCACGATGTCTTTCAGGGGAAGAAGTGGTAATTCGTGAGCGAGATCTAATGCCGTTTGTTCGCCTTTACCGCTCATATTCAACTCCTCGTGCCTTTGACGCCTGCGCGCCGGTTAGTCTCGATACCCCTCTTTGAACACTCGATGCATCGGTTCAGTCTGGGGAAAGCTTAGTCTAAGGCGAAGAGTACGGTATGAGTGGTTTGTAGCCAGCAAGCGAAAAGGGGAGGGGTTTGATCACCGATACAAGGAGTTACATTCCTTGGTGAGATGACTAATTGCTGCCTCCGGGCACCTTTACACTGACCATGGTCGGTCTAACAAGACGACCATGCAACGCGTAACCCTTCATGAATTCGGTCGCCACAATCTCCTCTGTGACGTCTCCGGATTCAATGCGCTGGATGGCCTGATGAAAATTCGGGTCAAAGACTTTTCCGATCGCCTCAACAGGTTCCAGACCGTGTTTCGCGAGTGCGGCGAGAAACTGCTTATGCACCATGGTCATACCCTCACGGAAACTTGCCGAATCTGTTGTTTCCGCGTGACCTGACGATGCGGGCAGCGCTTTATCGAAGCTATCCAAGACCGGAATCATGTCTTTCAGGATTGACTCCGAACTGTACTTGATGAAATCAGCTTTTTCGCGCTCAAGGCGCTTACGCATGTTATCCATCTCGGCAACATTGCGTAAAAGGCGATCCTTCATCTCGGCCAGTTCTTGGCTCAGTTTTTCGATCTCTTTCGCACTCTGCTCGTCGGTCGCCTGATGGAGGGGGGCGACTGCCTCGTCCTCTGACGGGGCGCTCTCATTCGCAAGGCCGTTGGCTCCAGCGACGGTGGATTGGTTCGAGGTCGTGTCATTGCCGGCAGCGCCTTCAGCTTCGTGGATCATATCATGTCTCCGAAATCGGTTATTACTTCGATCAAGGAGGCACTATAACCACGTTTTCGCAGGAGGCAAGGTCTGAAAATCCTTTTCTGACCGCAGTCACCAACAAAGACCTCTACAGTCCAAGAATACCGAAGGTTTTTGTTGATGAAAGCAGGCAGGATTTACCCACAGGTCTAAGATAGATCAAAAAATCGGGAGTGTGATTCAGTGAAATCAAGCAAAATAAAAGCCCATGCGCAAAATTTTTTTGCATTCGACCAATTGACAGGCACCCCATCCCTTGCTATTCCATGAGTCCCGTTTTAGGGAGCGTGTTTTTGAAAGTTTTTTAGTCGCTGGCTCAACCCCAGCTTGTGCTTTAACCTACTGACTTCTAGTGGAGAATTTCCCGTGGAAATGCAGACTTTAAGCAATTCAATGTCATCACCCAAGTCGATCCCCAGCACCGTGCGCGTCGAAGCGGATTCCAGCCGTTACGCGACCAATCTGCCGTTTTCGGCCGACGGTGACTTCACAGGAAAGCTCGACAACTTCTCCCTAGAGGCCGTCGTCGAGCATAAAATCTCGAAGTTTTTGGACCAAGTGGGCGGCATGTACCCTGAAGATCTTCATAGCCTTATTTTAGGCAAAGTGGAGAAGCCCCTATTGGCACAAATCCTGCGCCGCACTGGTGGCAATCAGGTTCATGCAAGTCGCATCTTGGGCATCAATAGGAACACACTTCGCAAAAAAATGAAAATTCACTCCGTGAAGGCGTAATTTAAGCCGATATCTTAAGGTATTTGACAAAAAAGCCCCCGGCAACAATCGGCCGGGGGCTTTGACGTTAAGTTTGGATCATTTCATAAGATTATAGAATGAAACAAAATTCAATTGGCAGGCCAATTTCACCTCAGCTAGTTCGCCGTGGCGGTTTTTTGAGATGATGACCTCAGCTTTTCCGACATCCTCACTATTGGGATTATAGTATTCGTCTCGATACACAAACATAATCAAGTCAGCATCCTGCTCAATGGCCCCAGATTCCCGAAGGTCACTTGTTTTTGGACGATGATCCGTTCTTGTATCTGCACTGCGGTTTAACTGAGATAACACAATAATAGGAATATCTAGCTCTTTAGCCAGAGCCTTCAGTCCACCGGACATCTCTGCAACCTCGCGCTCTCGGCTATCAGCGCGTTTACTACTGGAACCCATGAGCTGAAGATAGTCTATGATCACCATCCCAAGCCCCTTGCCATCTTGGCTTGCGTTACGAAGCTCCTTGTCATAACGCCGCAACCGCGATCGCAACTCCACAAGGGTGATCCCTCCAGTATCATCGATACTGATTGGCATACCATTGACAATATTTACGGCCACCGAAAGACGGCTTAAGTCATCATCAGTCAAATCACCCTTACGCAAACGACTGGAATCAATCCGACCCTCGGCAGAAATGAGACGGGTGATCAGCTGTTTCTTTGGCATCTCAAGGCTAAAAACTACAGTCGGAAACCCTTTTTTACAGGCGTGAGCCGCAAAATTCAGCGCTAAGGCGGTTTTGCCCATCGCAGGTCTTGCCGCCAACACAATCAAATCGCTTCTTTGAAAACCGCCGGTCACTTTATCGAGCTCATGAAACCCAGTTGGCACACCGGTTGGTTGCCCATTATTTTGAATTCTGGCCTCAATATCATCCAAAGTTTCGGCTAAAACAGCACTGACAGGGGTGATACCTCCAGAGCGGTCTTGCGAGCTGAAGATCGTCAAAATCTCCTTCTCAAAATCACCCAAGAACTCGTTGACGTCACCATCTGCCGTAGCAGCCCGGGCAGACACACTTTGACCAAGGGCCACGATCCGACGTAAATAAAAGTGTTTTTTGACTTGATTCGCGTAGTAAGCAACATTCTGAGCTACAGGAGCGTTTTCCATCAGCTCAACAAGGTAGCCAAGGCCAATTTCCTGTCCCTGAGCGTTGCTCCCGCGCTTCAGCATCTCGACTACGGCCACAAAATCTGGCGGCTCGTTGGCCGCATCAAGTTCCATCATGGCCTGAAAAATATGTCGATGGGCATCCAGAAAGAAATGCTCAGCCAAGAGCCCCTCAGCTGCAACCGTACTGAGGTGATTGGCATCCTTCAATATGGATCCCAAAACCGCTTTTTCAGACTCTTGTGAATGTGGGGGAGTGAATCCCTGCATCGACTTTTTTCTCCCAATCGCGCCCGTCTCAATGTCCCTAAAAACTAACCCGCGGCGCAAGTAAATTGCAACCGCGGGTTTTTTAGTCGTTGGAATTCAAACTCTTAAAATACGGTCCTTGACCGAATCCAAGATCACTGCTTGGCAACAACCCAGACCTTGAACTTCGCTGTCACATCGGAATGGAGCTTCACTTGTCCATGGTAAACACCAACTTTTTTGATGTCTTCCACCAACGCAATGTCACGGCGTGAGACCTTGATACCCTCTTGCGCCAAGAGGTCTTCCAGTTCAGCTGTGGTTACAGACCCGAAAATCCGCTCATCTTCACCTGTTTGCTTGTAAACAGTCACAGCGGTCTTCTCGATCTGAGCCGCTAGTGTCTTGGCCTCAGCCAAAAGCTGAGCTTTCTTTTTATCGAGGATACGACGATGATGTTTCAACGCCGCTTCGTTAGCCTCGTTTGCGACCGAAGCCACGCCGCGAGGCAAAAGGAAGTTACGAGCGTAACCATTACGCACATTAACGATCTCACCGATACGACCCAGTGTTGAGACATCCTGGTTCAAAATAACTTTCATTTTAGCTCTCCTGCTCTCTCGTCAGCTCGATAATTATTCACGTTCACGGAATTCGTTAGCCGCCTCGCGAGCTGCTGCTGCAATCTTGGCAAGCTGATCTTTGCGCTTGGCGACATTAACGTTCTGACCGATGTAGACGGACATGTAACGAAGAACATCATCATCGATGCGCATGAGACGCTCCATCTCAGCAAGGTTGGCGGATGTCCCGACAAAATCGTAATTCACATAGTTACCGCGGAATGCTTTCTTCATGGGGAACGCAAGTTTCTTTGTGCCCCAGCTACTTTTTTGGAGAATTTCTCCGCCATCAGCGGTCATCAGCTTCTCGTATTTTCCGAGAAGTTTTGCGCTTTCCGACTCCGGCAAATCTCCACGCGCGATGATTGTCATTTCGTATTCTCTTAGCACTTCCAATTCCTCCCTTACGGTTTAATCAGCCAAGCGACACAAATGCGCTCAGCAAAGGAGCAAAACCCCAAAAGACCTTGATGGTCTTATATTATGCCTAGCAACGAAATTATTTCCGCTGCCTGAACATCTCTTTGAGTCGCAACATAACCTCAGGCTTAACCGCCTTGACGTAATCTGCGACCTCACTTGGTGTCATCGGCTTTAACACATAATCAGCCACGTCCATTGACGGTTGCCCAGATTCCAATTTTGCTGGACGCCCGACACCAAGCTTCACCCTCTGGAAGTCGTCCTTACCAGACTCTTCCATGATCGAACGAATCCCGTTGTGACCGCCATGGCCACCTCCCGCTCTCGCCCGAACTTTGCCCGATGGCACATCAATGTCATCGTGCAAAACGATCCAATCTTGCGAAGGGATCTTGAAAAACTGAGCCGCCTTCAATACCGACCGGCCACTCAAGTTCATAAAGGTCATTGGCTTGAGCAGAATGCAGGCTTCTTCGAGAAACTGCCCCTTGGCCATGACACCAAGGAATTTATCTGTCGCACCACTGTCCCAATCAACACCAACATCTCGAGCCAACTCATCCAGCAGCCAAAAACCAG
>JBILMN010000268.1:0-3330 GCA_044375465.1 Oligoflexales bacterium
GTTTGATGTGCCGGTCAGGACTGGGTTTGATGGAATTGATGTCAGTCACTGGCAGTTGTGAGGGATCACTCATTTTTTAGCCTTGAGAGGTCAGCCATGGCGAACCTCATCTTCGGTTGCGGGTCGCCCAATGGGTTTTTGCAAAAACGTTCATTTGCGAGCGGCAAGTTTACGGTGCCAAGCTAGCACTGTACTTGGCTTTATCATGACAATGTTGTCGACGACGTCATTACCCAATCGGAATAGAGATACAAAAAACAAGCGGTCCCATAAATTCAATCGCGGCCGCTTAACTGATCGCTGCAAAACCTGAAGCTCCTTACGCAGCATCAGTATCTCTTGAGCTCGACGTGCAGGCATTACCAGCCAGATAAACAGGCGTATAAAAACTTCAAAAATGACGATGATGTTGTCCAACATGGCCGAGAACGTAACCCAAGATTATAAAATTTGGTAGACTGACCATAAAATCGTGCTGGTGCTAAGGTGGCGGTATATCTAAAGTTACGACTTTTTGGACGGTACGCCCCGCTTACGTCTAAAATGTCAGTTCCCGTCGCTGCCGGAGAGGCATCAGCATACGTGAATCTTTCGCAAAATTTTGGGTGGCATTCAGGTCATAATTTTGCATCATTTGACATCGCCGGTACATTTCTAAACTTTCATCGCGCTGAAACGAGTTCTCCAGTTTCGACAGGAGGATCCGTTTCGTATTGGTTAGTGGATGACGTGGGTAAATTTATCGCGGTCCTTTAAATGTTCCGTCAAACTGAGGCCCGCGCCGTCTGGCATCACAAATGTGGCGGCGGTGTCACTGGTGAACGTAACCGTAGCTGATACGACCTCACCTGACGCTGTGGTGATGTTTACGGTGTTTTTTTGGGAGGATTTAAATCCACTGCCCGTGATGGTGACCACCTCACCAGGTTTCATTGATTCATGTTCATTAGCCATTCTTGAATAGGAGTTACTTCAATCGTGATGCCATTAATTTCAAAATTCTCTGAAAGGCTATAGCAGAGGATTGTCGCAGAATTAAGGCCCAACTCCTTTGCTGCATCCACTAGGGCACGGAGCTCGCGTTCTTTTGTTTTCTGCGCTTCCATCATCCACGTGACCTGAATCAGCTGATGTTTCTTCGTAGCGTTCCGCCACAGAAAGTCAACCTCATATCCACGTGAGGTTTGAAAATAGAAGAGGTCAATATTGGGCCTTGCCCCCCGTCGCACAAGTTCACAAAAAACCAAATTTTCAAGCAGTCGTCCCTTATCACCCGAAATCTGAACGCGCTTAGCCGATACAAATCCATTGTCATAAGTATATATTTTTCGATCTGACTTAATTCGCTTTCGGGTCGAGAAATGAAAAGGACCTAATTCCGAAACAAGGTACGCTTCACTCGCATATCGCAAGAAATTTTTAACTGTTGGCGCAGAAACTCTAGTTCCCAGTGAACGCGTTAGACTATCGTAATTAAATTTTGAAGCTACAGAGGCAATTAAAAGATCATACACCTCATTTAGAGCCGCAACATTTCGAACCTTATGGCGACGAACGATGTCCTTCAGAACAATGGAATCCCAAAGTGTTCGAAGATATTCAGTAGGATCAACCCGATTTAGCACAACTTGAGGAAATCCTCCATGGACGAGATATTTTTCAAAGTCAGGAATTTTTTCTTCAATCTTTTTCTGGGATATCTCGAAGTATGAAAAAGGCAAAAGCTGAATTGCGACGTGACGACCCGTGAGAGCCGTTGCAAGCTCTGAACTCAAAAGATGAGCGTTAGATCCACTAACAACACAGTTTTTTCCCTCGCGATGAATGCGGTGGATAAACTGTTCCCAGCGATCCATATTCTGAATTTCATCAAAGAAATAAAATTCACAGTTTCCATACACGCTCAGCAATGCACTCAGTACTTCGTCACCAGATGTATTGAACGGAATACTGTCATCTTCAAAATTCAAATAGGCAAATGACTTGCCTTCAAGTGCCATTAGAGCAAGTGTTGACTTACCGCATCGACGGGGTCCTAAGATTACCTTTACTAATGGACTAGATAACTGCTTTTGCAGAATTGGCAAGGCACTTCGCGACCTGTATCCAGCCTTAAGATGATGATTTATATCATTTTTTTGCCTCTTTACCACATTCAAAAGTAAATTTGCCATACTTTGGAATATCTCCTTTATTCTAAAGTATAGCACAATTATCTCACCAGGTACATTTCAATAAAATTACCTGCGACTCAGCGGAAAATCGTAATTGCTTGGAAAGACGTAAAGCAGCCATATTGTCAAAATTTATAAACTAATCAGTATATCTCTCCAAAACCACAGCCAGCCCTTGACCCATCCCCACACAAAGTGAAACCAAAGCGTATCGACCTTTAGTGGCTACAAGATAACGACTGGTAGACAATGCAAGCCTTGCGCCTGAAGCACCCAATGGATGCCCGATTGCGATTGCACCGCCGTTGGGATTCACGCGCGCATCATCATAGGGCAGGCCCAGTTGAAAGGTTGTGTATAAGGGGGAGCCATGCGAAGAAAGTCCGTTTTCCTTAATCTTCGCTTCCTTTGCTGCGAAAATATCCCGTGATCGGATCTTATGGCTGTTTACGAGCGTCACAAGACTGAATCCACTGTGCTGTATCAATCCGTGGCGAGAGGTTTGTCAGGCTTTACTGCAAGGACTGCCTTGCAGAAAGGGTGCGCGGATTTAGCTGTAAAGGTCGCGGCTTTTGTCCATCATGTGGGTCCCGCAGAGCGATTCAGAAGGCTGACCGGATCGAGCGAGAGGTTTGGCCAAAGGCGCGGGTGCGTCAATGGGTCTTGACGTTTCCGTATCAGGTGCGATTTTGGCTTCGACGCAGTCCAGAGGTGTTTGGTGAGATGATTTCAGTTGTGGTGGATACGATTTCTTTTTTCTATGAGCAGCATGCGAAGGTGGCGCTGAGTCAAGATCAAATCTATTTGCCGACAGCCGGCTCAATAACCTTTGTGCAGTTTTTTGGGTCAAGTTTGGCGCCAAATCCGCACTTGCATATGATGTTTCTTGACGGCGTGTTTGCCAGGGGCAAGGACGGCCTTAAGTTTTTTGAGCATCAAGCGGCTTGCGAAACTGTTTGCATCAAGGGGTTATGATGATGCGTCAGGCGAGGCTGGGCCGCCCGAGGAGGATGATCTCAACGTGCCGCTGCCGTTTATCCCCAGAGCGCCCAAGGGCTACCGCCGCAAGGGTCGACTTCTGGCCAATCCTTTGTACCAGCATCCAGATCCTGATGTGATATCGATCCAGAGCTGGCTGAACTTACGCTACAAGTGG
>JBILMN010000099.1:0-10963 GCA_044375465.1 Oligoflexales bacterium
TTCAGATTCTGCCTTGAGGATCGGAACATCGCTGTAAAAACGGTTAAATGCTTTACACATATAGTACAGATGCGTGGTCAGGTGGCTCGGGCGGCATTGTTCGGCGGTATCTTGCACCACGGTATTGAAATCATAGATAAACCGCAGTAATTCACTTTCGCTGCCGTGGGTTAATTGAAATTTCCGTGCGCGCGTCTCGGCCTCGGTCCAAGCTTTGTGACCAGCATCGGCTGCTTTACGGACAATCGACATGGTGCGGGCGTAACTGTACATGAGATAGGGGCCAGTGTGCCCCTCGAAACTGAGCCAATCTTTCATGTTGAAAACAATTTCGCGGGCTGGATCTGCCTGCAGCATGCCATATTTTATCGCGCCCACACATAGGCGTTTTGCCGTCTCATCGATCTCAGCGTCGGACCATTCACCCTGGTATTTTGCCAGGATTTGATGCAGTTCTTGCAACATCGCGTCTTTGAGTTTCATGAACGGGACGGTGTTTCCGGCTCTTGAGCTCATCTTACCATCGGGCAGAACGACCATGCCGTAGCTCAGGTGAAAGCATTGATGGGCTTGCGGAAAACCCATGAGTTCAAGGGTTTTGAACACTTGCTTAAAATGATGGTTCTGTTCACTTGCGACGACGTAGATGTTGCGGTCAATTTTGAATTCGTCAAATTTACGGCGGGCAAGTGCCAAGTCTTTGGTGGCGTACAGGGTGTTGCCGTCGCGTTTTCGCGCGAGCATAAAACCTAACTTGTAGTCACTTAAGTCACAGCCTACAGCGCCTTGGTCTTCCTTGAAAACGCCTTTTTTCAGGTATTCATCCACGATGGATTGTGATTCCTCGCTAACTTCAGACTCGAAGAAATCACGGTCAAATTCCGCGCCAACCCAGGCGTACACATCTTTGAAGGCGTCGAGCGACCATTGCCTTGTGGTCTTCCACAGTTCATACCACTCGCCTTTTTTGCTTTCGATACCGGCGAGGATATCGGAGATGTCTTTGTCGGCGGCGGCTCTTTCTACATCTTTGAGTTGTTCGAGTTGGTTGGTTGCGGCAACGTAAATATCCCCGAGCCAGGCTCCTTTTTCGTCACCAGGGCCAGGGTTTTTTCCGAGTTTCTTCATCATCCAAAGGCATTTTGCAATGTGTGCGCCTTCATCGCCAAAGTAATTGGCTGCAGTGACCTGGTAGCCACAGTAGCGTAGTAGCTTGACGAGGGCGCTGCCAAGGCAAACGTTCCGCAGATGGCCCACATGAAATTCTTTGTGAGTGTTCGGTTGGCTGTATTCGACCATGACGCGTTCGCGGGAATTTGCAGTCGCTATGGGGTCGCAAAACGCGCGCCCATTTAAAACCTCGGGCACGATCGATGCCGCCATAAGGTTTTGGTTGATGTAGATGTTGCAAAACGCGTTGACCGTCGCTGTTTTTGTTACCCATCCTGATGAGTCTTGGGCTAAGCCCTCAGCCAGAGCGGCTGCGATTTTGGGTGGAGGAAGCTTTAAGGCTTTGGCAAAACGAAAGCACGGAAGCGCAAAGTCGCCCATATTTTCTTGTGGTGGTTTTTCCAACATTGCAAAGACATCAGATGGTTTGATGTTCAGATCGGCGGCGCCGTCAGACGTCTCAAGAAATTTGACTATGGCTTGAGCGAGATAGGATTTGCAGGGGTCGAGCTGAAGGGTCACCGTAGGCCTCTGAGTCTGGAAGTTTTGTTTCGGCTATGGGTCTTACGCCAAAACACCCATATGTCTTAAAGAGACAACAAGGACCCATCACTCTAGCAAAAAAAACCATCTGGATGTAGCCCTTTTGTGTGTTGCAACCTCTTGAAATCACATTTTTAGTCAGAAAACACCCAGGGCATTTAAAAATCTTAGACGGACAGGTTGACGGGTGATTCGTGGGACGATTTGACGCTGTATTACAAGATGTGGCGTGTCCATCGCAGAAGATCCTGTCCGGTACGGACAGAGTCCCCGGATTTCAAACTGTTAGATGCTTGATGATAGCGGTTTTTCGGTCAAATGGGCCATGGCCGAGTCCTTTGTTTTTGGCGAACATAGGTCATGTGTGATGGGGCTTCGTTGATGAGGCAAATGGATTGGTTGATGAAAGCAAAAGGTGACCTATGCAGCAAGAAGTCTCGCAATCGTTTGATGCGTCCAGAGAAACCGTGACGCCACCAGTTTCCTATGAAGCCGAAGACGAGCGCCCTGTAGCGATCACTTGGTCGGCGGCTCATGCCGGGCGTCGGGCAGCAGTGGTACGCGTTGAGTGCGGACTTGGTCGTGGGTTTTCGGGGATGGTCATGATCGGGCACCTGGGGCAGGTGTGTGATGACGGCAAGGAGCGGGCCCGGGCAGCTCTGGAGCGGCTAGGGTGGGCGGCACCGGCGCAGCGCGTATTGATCAGTGTCAGCCCTGCAGATCTTAAAGTCGATCACAATCATCTGGATTTGGCGTTTGCCGTGGTTTTGGCAGGTATTCAGGAGGCGGGTGATTGGGCCATTGATGCAGGCGAGTGGTTATTTGCAGCAGAAATCGGGCTGGACGGAGAATTGCGACCGGTGAGCGGTGTGGTGGCATGGGCCGCCGCCGCCATGCGCGATGGACTGCGTGGCATCGTGGTCGCCGCGGAGAATCTGCGGGAACTACGCTGTCTGGAGGCTATCTCCGGTTTGGGTCAGGCGGGGTTTCGTGTTTTTGGTTTTGGCTGCCTCAAGGAGACACTGCATTGGTTGCGAAGTGGGTCTTCTGCAGCGGTTGACGTCGCGGCGTCAGGGGCTCTGGATGATGCCGCTGCAGACGTGGCACTTGATTTTGATGATATGGATTTGGGAAGCGACATGAGTCTTCTGGCTGCAGTTTGCGCTGCCGGGCCGCACAGCGTTTTGATGCGTGGATCTCCCGGCACGGGTAAGAGCATGTTTGCCCGGCGGATGTCCTCCATTTTGCCCATGATGACGCAGCGCGAGCATCTCAATGCCCTGGGAGTTCATAGTGCCGCGTCGGCTCGCGTTGACGCGGCCATTATCGCTGGCGTCCCGCCGTTTCGTTCACCCCATCATTTCACCTCTCTGGCAGCGATGATCGGTTCGGGATCAGGGCCTGGGGAGTTGGCACTGGCGAGTGGAGGTGTTTTGTTTCTGGATGAATTGACCGAGTTTCGCCGCGATGTGTTGGAGGGGCTACGTGAGCCGCTCGAAGATGGCGAGGTACAGATCAGTCGCGCGGCTGGATCGCGCAGTTGGGCGGCGCGCGTCATATTGGTGGCTGCCGCCAACAACTGCCCTTGCGGATGGTATGGCAGCAAGCGGCGGCACTGCGAATGTCCCACGACGAAATTGGTCGCCTACCGTAATCGTCTGTCAGGTCCTTTGCTCGATCGCATCGACTTGCACGTCAACATGGAAGAACCCATCAATCAGATGCAGGCCCTGCTGGCTGGTCCAGCAAAGCGCTCGGGCCAAACGGCCGGTCTGCGCGATACGGTCTTACAGGCGAGGGCGCGCGCCAAGTCGCGCGTGGATCTGACCGGAGTTGAGCTCAATCGTGACCTGCCTTCGGCCCATGTCCTCTCGTCGTTCATGATTCCCGCAGACGAGGCCATCGGACTCATTGAACGATTGATTCCGAAGCATGCCAGTGCCCGTAGTTTGATCCGCTGCTTACGTGTCGCCCGGACCATCGCGGATGTGTGCGGCCGTGATCAAGTTGAGGCCAGTGATCTTGAGCGGGCTTGGTCTTGGGCGGCCTGGTCTGCAGCTAAAGCCCGCGGTGAGGTGTTGCCTGTATGAAACCGGCGGCTTAGATCATTTGCCAGGTTGTTCGAAGATCCAGAGCCTCGACCCAATGGTCCAAGTAGGATGAATCGGTGGTCGTGTTGGCTAAGATTCCGCGGATATCCGTCAGGTGCTTTGCGGACTGTTCCTCACGGTAGAAACGCAGATTTCCGATGATCACGTCCTCGGGAGCTGCGATCCAGGCATGGAGTCCGCGTAAAATCTCAACGCGCCTTCTGCGTGCAAATGCGGCTAGCCCATGGGGTGTCGATTTGCGAAACATGACGTCTACTTTGACGCCGCTTTCATGATGAATCAGATTTGTTTGTCCGCCCCGAGTGGCCTCGTGGGCCAGGATTTCCACCGGAGGAAGATAAAATTCTTTCGGATCAAAGCCAGATAAAAATGACGCGGCTGTGTGCGGCATCATCGCAAGAACAATATCCATGTCGTTGGTCAGCCTGGGTTCGCCGTAGAGTGTACCGGCTATGGAGCCGACGATCATGTAATCGATGCCATGGCCTTCGATAATTTGAACGACGATTTTTAAGCCAGTTTGAATATCCACAGGGCGCATGGAGATCACCTTGTTCCCGCCTCAATTAAGCGCAGCGTTTCAGTATGGATCCAAGCCTCGGAGGCCTCGGGGTGCCTTCGTCTGAGTTCAAGGGACTTAATTTCATAGGCGGTCTCAAAAAGTCCGCACATGATCGCAAACCGACGCATCATAGCCTCGGCCTCCGTTCGATCTGGTTCGGCAGCAGCGGCAAGATCAGGGGTTTGGGGATTTTTAAAAGCAGTTTTCGCGTCCATTCCAACGTGGTCCTAGCTGTTTTTGGGATGTTAGATCATCTGCTCGACATTGTCTTGCCTATAGTGGATTTTGAGAGAGCCTAAATACAGCAGGATGCACGTTGCGACACATCGAGCGTAACAGACATTTTCTGGAAAAAATCCACTTCGAATTGATCCTAATCTTCACCGTGATCTCTTCGTAAAAGCGCAAACAGAAGGAACAAGCTTAAATAGGCATGTTCGACCATCTGCTGGACGTCCTGCTCCTAGTGGGTTTTGAGTTTGGATGCTTTGTGATTAGTATTTGCGCACTTTATCCGTGCAGGGTTCCGTTGAATTTCTGCGGTTACGGGTATATGGTACCGATTCTCAGACCTTTTATGGAGCGACTCTATGGCACTGATTCCCCTTCGTGTTCTCCTGGATCATGCGGCAGAAAACAATTACGGCGTTGCCGCCTTTAATGTCAACAATATGGAACAAATTCAGTCCATCATGGAAGCGGCCCACAAGACCGACAGTCCTGTGATTGTTCAGGCGTCGCGTGGCGCACGATCGTACAGTCAAGATGCCTACCTGCGGCATCTGATGCTTGCGGCAGCAGAGTTATATCCACACATTCCGATCGTGATGCACCAAGATCATGGCAACAGCCCAGCCACATGTTATTCGGCCATCAAACAGGGCTTTACGTCAGTCATGATGGATGGTTCGCTCAAAGAAGACGGTAAGTCACCGGCTGATTTTGAGTACAACTGCAAGGTGACGGCGGAGGTCGTCAAGGTGGCCCATGCCATTGGCGTTTCCGTTGAGGGAGAGCTCGGCTGCCTCGGATCGTTGGAGACCGGTAAAGGGGAAAAAGAAGACGGCCACGGGTTTGAAGGCACACTGTCGCACGAAGATCTATTGACCGATCCTAACGAGGCTGCCGATTTTGTCGCGCGTACGAAGGTTGATGCACTCGCCATTGCCATCGGGACATCTCATGGCGCTTACAAATTTACCCGCAAACCTGACGGTAAGATCCTCGCCATGGAACGCGTCGCCGCGATTCACAAGAAGCTCCCCAACACCCACTTGGTGATGCATGGCTCGTCCTCCGTGCCGCAGGACTTGCAAGACTGGCTCAACAAGTATGGTGGTAAAATGAAGCAAACATGGGGCGTGCCGGTCTCCGAGATTCAAGAGGGCATCAGGCATGGTGTGCGTAAAATCAATGTTGATACCGACAACCGCATTGCCATCACTGCGGCCATCCGGCAGGTGTTCTCAGAAAAACCAGAGGAATTTGATCCACGCTCCTACTTAAAGCCCGCCCGGAGTGCGATGGCCAAAGTCTGCGAGGACCGTATGGTAGCTTTTGGACAGGCTGGACAGGCCTCCAAAATTCGCCAGATCACGCTCGAAGAGATGGCAAAAAAATATAGCTTGTAAACTTCAGCTAGATTTTCTCTGACCGGCAAATTGATCTGAAAGCGGGACACATGACGAAGATTCATAAATGCATCGTTTCTGGGGCGTTTGTAGGCTTATGGGCTCTATGTCTCAGTGGCTGCGGTCGAACTTTTGACCACAAACGGCAACATGCTGGCTTGAAATCAACAGGAACTGAGATCTTCTGCAACGGTCAGGTGTCGCACGATCATTCGGGGACCTACTATCCCAATGGCCAAAAAGTTTCAGACAGCTGGGGGCTTTATTATCCCAATGGTCACAAAATTTTTGATAGCTGGGGTCTGTATTACGATCAGGGCAAAAAAATTCATGATAGCTGGGGCACCTATTACGCTAGTGGTCGTAAGGTTTTTGATAGCTGGGGAGTCTACTATCCAAATGGTCAAAAAGTGAAAGACAGCTGGGGCTGTTATTTCGCTAATGGCCAGCGCATGGGAGCATGTCCGGAACGTGTGATTGCCAGATATCAAGCTTCTGAAACTGGCTCTCTGCTTAAGCATAGCGTGCATGTTGATACGGGAGCCATCGGTGATATTGATGCGGAATGGGTGATGGGCGACGGTACTCACATATTGTTGACGTTAAAGGTCGATCTGATCGCTGACGAGGCCTCAGTGACAAATATTCAAGCCATCTGCGACGGAAATTGATCCAGACATTTCCAGGGAAACCATATTGTTTTGCGATCATTTCACGAATGACTGGGTTAGGGGCGGTGGCTTGACTAAATTTAGACCAGATAGGATTTGCTTAAAAAAGAGATAGCCTAATTCTTCCTCCCCCTTTGAATTCATCCCCCCCAGCCGCTAATACACCCGTAACCTGTTAATAATGAAATTAAAATTTCCTCTAAAGTCGCTCCGAGAAGATGCCGAAGGGATTTCTTGGGGGAACGACCCATGCGACACGTCCTGGGCAGGAATTTGGCCATTCAGCACATAATTTTGTGTTTGGCTATGAGCACAGCTTTAAACGGCTGCACCAGCTCGGTTACCGTGGAAGTTGTACCATCCAACAAAAAAAGCGCTTGCGGTGGCTCAGCAAATGTGGCGGCATCGGCAAAAAATCTCTGCTCGCCAGCCACAACTCTTGGCTGGGCTGAGGCATCGCCGCAGTCCATCACGGCAGCCACGACGACCGTCACGGCCACTTGGACCAGATCACCATCAAGTCTACTCACCAATCAAAAAATCCAATTCTATACCGGTCAGGCTTGCGACACTCCAACAGGTGATTTAAT
Source organism: Oligoflexales bacterium (assembly GCA_044375465.1). Lineage (GTDB taxonomy): Bacteria > Bdellovibrionota_B > Oligoflexia > Oligoflexales > RGVZ01 > CAMDKS01. The sequence goes on from JBILMN010000099.1 coordinate 7,279, forward strand.
CGATCTTAATTCCATTGCAACTCAGTCCCGAGCAATTACCGGCGCTGCAGGTAACTCCTACACGTTCATTGTCATAAGCCTTGACGCTAAAGATAACCGCGTCGTATCCGAATGCTCTGCGGCCATCGACATCAAGACGGCGAATAACTCGACCCAATTGACAACGTCGTACACAATTGGACAACCATCCACGAGTGAAAATCAGCAAGGTCTTATGGGCTTAAACTACAACAGCGACACTTTCATAGTGAACGGAAAACTATTTATTGCGGACACTTCAAATCACCGAGTTCTTATATGGAATTCGATACCCACAACATACGGACAGGCGCCCAATCTGCCACTTGGACAGCTTGATTTTTCAAATTTCAGCTCCAATCAAGGAAGCGTATCAGGCTCGTCATTTAATAACCCGTTCTCTGTTTACAGTGACGGAGTGCGACTATTTGTCTGCGATTATAATAATCACAGAGTCCTCGTTTGGAACACGATTCCTACCACGTCAAGCCAACCGGCAGATTTCGTTTTAGGACAACCAAATCTGACGTCTAGTACCGCTAACAACGGGGGAATCTCTGGATCATCAATGAATTATCCAATAGCAGTTCGCGGTAACGGAACTAGATTATTTGTTGTTGATAGCGGCAATCATCGGGTTCTTGTTTGGAACAGTATACCGACCTCATCCGGGCAATCCGCCAATTTTGCAATTGGTCAACCTAACCTCACGTCAAATACGGTTAACAACGGCGGGGTTTCAGGATCAACACTTGCCGGACCCCAGGGTATTGGTTTCGCCGGCAGCAAATTATTTATTGGCGATTCCAATAACAATCGAGTTCTCGGCTGGAATTCAATTCCAACCACGTCAGGACAGGCAGCTGACTTCGCGCTTGGTCAACCCGACACGACATCCACCACCGCAAATAACGGTGGAATCAGTGGAACATCGGTCTTTGGCCCCGCAAAGATTGCCACTGATGGCACAAGATTATTTGTGGTAGACAAAGGAAATCATCGCGTCCTTGTCTGGTCAAGTATCCCGTCACTTGCGGCTCAATCGGCGGACTTTGCCTTGGGCCAACCAGATCTGACGTCCAACACTCAAAATAACGGTGGCTTAAGTGGATCTAGTTTGTACCGACCCGAAGGTATATTCAGTGATGGTAGCAGACTTTTCGTCAATGATTATGCTAATTCTCGCGTACTTGTTTGGAATACAATCCCTACCACATCAGGTCAATCCGCTACTTTCGCGATTGGACAGGCGGATCTTGAATCGGGCATATCTAGGACTTATTATAAGACATCATCAGCTCTATCGCGTCCAGGGCATACTCATAGCAACGGAAGCAAAATGGTCGTCACAGATACCGGGGGGCACCGGGTCCTCATATTTAACTCAGTACCCACATCCTCTGGTCAGTCGGCAGATGTCGTTATTGGACAACCAGATTTTTCGACCACGACGGTCAACAATGGCGGGGTTAGTGCATCATCTCTTTATTTTCCCCACGGAGCTATCATAGTCGGCACAAAGTTATTCGTGTCGGACTTTTATAACAATCGCGTCCTCGTTTGGAATACGCTCCCTACGACAAATGGGCAGCCTGCTGATTTTGTTCTCGGACAAACAGATTTCACGTCAAACACCGCCAATCCCTCGGGAGTTTCTGGTGCATCATTATCAGGACCCTCAGCCATTTTTAGCGACGGCACAAAACTTTACATTGCTGATAGTTTTAATAATCGGGTACTAGTTTGGAATACTATACCCACCACAACAGCGCAGTCCGCGAGCTATGCGTTAGGGCAAGTTGATCTAACATCGCAGGGAGTCGCCCTATCCGCCACCGGCATGAACTATCCGACCGACATCCACAGTAACGGTACCAATCTTTTTGTGGCCGATCGCAGCAATAACCGCGTCCTCGTTTGGAACGGCATTCCCACAGTATCGGGTCAGGCTGCTGATTTTGCACTGGGGCAACCAGGACTTTCGTCAGGAACATCCAATAATGGCGGTCGGTCAAGCTCATCACTCAGTAGCCCAAATGGGATATCTCTGCTTGGATCAAAGCTTTATGTTTCTGACACCTCGAACAATAGGATTCTTATCTGGAACACCATTCCCACAACCTCGGGGCAACCCGCTGATGCTGTTTTTGGGCAAAATAATTTTACATCAGGATTAGCTAATGCCGGTGCAGTTTTGTCGGCATCTGTACTAAATAGTCCTCAACGTATTTTTGGCATAGGCGATCGCCTGTTTATTCCTGAGTACACAAATAGTCGCGTGTTGGTTATCATAGCGCCTTGAATACGAGTCTCTGTCCGCAAAATCTCACGGATTAGTACTCCACCTATCGGGCGCGGGCCTAGGTAAAATAACGCAAGAAACTACTGATTTGCCCCCGTCATTCATTGACATGAACCGTCTCGCCAAGACGCTAAGCGTCACTCCACCCCGCGACTGCCCGAAAAAACATCAACGGCCCCTCTAACCCTAACGTGCAGCGGTGACCTCTAAAAGCTAGAAGAATGAGTGACTGCCTGTGACTGACTTCAACTCCTTACCACCTAGGTTAAACGAAGTCGGTGGAATCACTCCAGATATCAAGCTTCTGAAACTGGTTCTCTGATCACTTGAATAACTGTGTGGCATACCAAGCGCCGCGGCTATTTTTGTAGACGCCGACACCAATGCTGCCGAAGCTTCCGAGCATGTTGGCGCGGTGTCCGGGACTATTCCACCACATCACGGCAAAGGCTTGAGCCACTCGTTCAGCAGCTGCATCGCTTTGGTCACCACCGCCGACCATGCTGGTGTAGGCGACGTTTTCGCCTCTGAAACTGAAAGACTGCTGGAACTCGGCGCGATAAACAGCGTTACGAGCACTAGGAAAGCCTGTGTGGCTGATTCTTCCGGAGTTTGATTGCTTTAAACTCCAGTCGCGGGCGACAAAATCCATTTTGGCGTTGGGCGTCAAAGCTTGGAGTCCCCGACTTGCGCGGTATTGATTGGTTTTTGCGGCAATCAGTGATTCGATTTTACAGATGAATGCATCGGCTTTGTAACAGTCAGATATTTGGGGCGAGAGCGGTGGATTTGTGGGCTGGTTGCCGCCAGAATTGTTGGAACTGCCGACAGGAGTTCCCTGATTTGCAGGTGACGAATTGTTGGAATTGCCAGTTTGGGACTGGTTACCTTGATTGAATGAATCGTCATTGGAGCCGCTTGGTCGGTTTGACTGAGCGCCTGAGTTGCTTCCGGACGTGTTGTCTGTTCGGCGGGGCTTTGAACCAGTGGACGCATCTGGTTGCGGTAAACAAGCCGTAAACAAACCGATGGTGACGAGCAGCGGCAGGAACTTGGGGCGTGTGGCAAGCATAGGGGACTCCATATGAAGCGTTTGAGAGCAATGTTTTCAGGCGGCAAATGCTGTTAGCGAATCATGTCTGACGGCACACTTTGAGAGTCATGAGCAATGCTCGTGCCAGCGAGTTTGAAGTTAAAAATGTAATAAATACGGGTCATTACGATCATGGCTGAGGGTTTTCGATGTCAGGCTTCTGAGCATCGTGTCCAAGAACCTGACAGACGGATGTCCCTTGGGTGGTTCCCAAAATGCGGAAACTATTGATGATTTTGCCGTTGTTTTATCTGGCCTCAGGGTTGCAAGGC
>JBILMN010000269.1:0-3280 GCA_044375465.1 Oligoflexales bacterium
CTGCGCATGCACGCCCGATGGCAGCGGCGGTTCTGGCGCAGGTTCCTCACCCCAAAAAAACCCATCACAGACGCCCATCACGCCCACAAACGAGGGCGATGCTCAATGCATTCCCAGCGCCGCCAACAATCAGTGCATCCCCGCCGGTACTGGCATCGAAAAGTGCTGGAACAAACTTCTCAACACTCAGTCTTCACAAATATGCGCCGCCTCAGGAAAAATCTACAATCGCGTCAAGAACATCTGCGTTGACGCGGGCATCAAGCTGAAAGCGGGATGCAGCATTCCCGATGGTGATCTTAAAGCCGCAAAAGATCAACTTATCGCAGAACTCGGAGCCGATGCCATACCGCAGGTTGATCAATGTGGGACCTATAACACCGGGGGGCGCGACTATCAGGTCGCCTATGTTCTCGCCAAAAAATATACTGGCGGTCCTGAGGGTTTTGGTACGTATACATTCCGCGTTCGCATGCTCTGCTATAAGCCATCCACCGGGAATGACTCAACCTGTAGCGCCCCAGAGTTACTCGTATCAGGCGGCAATAATGATCAACCATCAAGTCTCAGCTGCGACTGAGATCCGACGTTTCCCAATCTGAATTTTTGACTTAAGAAAAATCGACCAGACCAAGCTCATTCAGCCCAAGCTCATTCATGGCCACAAAAACGGCACGAATAAGCCATTACCTTCGACATAACCATCTGAATTAAATAGACTATTCGGCTTATGATAAAAAAATCTAGATTTCCTTAAGTTCACCCCTGAAAAACCGAAATTTTCTCAGAAGGGGTGGAAGAACCCATGTCGAGCATGATTGTTAACAGGATTTTTCCTAACTTGGCGCTCCTCACGAGGTTCATGGCGCGAAGAGCACCCTTCGTGTTATTTTTGCTCATGGGATTTGCATTTTCTTGCACCTCAAAGATTGAGGTCGAGAAGACGGGTAACAGTGCTTCTGACAAAACCCCCACGATCCATTACGCCGAGGCCAAAGATTCCGAAGTTGCCCTCACTTGGTCAGAAGTCGCCAAAGCCGCATCCTACAAAATCATCATCTCGACTGATGCTGCATGCATGAATCCCGTCGCTCAGGTGACCATAAAATCTCAAGAGACATCTGCAACCATCAGCCTCACCACAACAGCGATTCGGTTGTTTGCATGTATTGAGGCAATTGACGATCGTGGATCGCCTGTGAAAGGCGCCATTTCAAAAGGATACGAAATCGCGATCCAAGAGACCGCTCCAACCCCCGTAGCAACCCCCGTAGCAACCCCCGTAGCAACCCCTGCTGGCAATAACTTTACCAATAACGTTTCAGTCTCGTTGTCGACCGTCCCCATGGCTGCAACGATCTACTACACGACTGATGGCACGACTCCAACCACTTCAAGCACGCTTTACACTGGAGCCATCACCATCTTGGGTACCACCACCCTCAAGGCTTTGGGTGTGTTGAGTGGTTACTCCAATTCCTCTGTGATGACCGAAGTCTATACACTCACAGCCGACACACCGACAGCAGACATCCCCGCTGGCGCCTACGGACCAGCACAGACCGTGACGATCTTCTCGAGCACAACAGGAGCTGTCGTGCATTACACCACTGACGGGAGTATACCCACATGCGCGAGTGCCACGGGCACTGTGTCCGTCACCACCAGCATGACGGTCAAAGCCACCGCTTGCAAGACCAACTACACTAGCTCCGAAGTCGCAGCATTTGCCTATACGATTAACGGTGCCGTCTCTGATCCTAGTTTCAGTGTCGCCGCTGGAACTTACCCAACAACACAATCAGTATCACTCACCACCGCAACCTCCGGAGCCACGATCTATTACACCACTGATGGCTCAAATCCGACCACAGCGTCATCGGTTTATACGAGCGCCATCACGGTACCCAGCACTCAGACCATCAAAGCCTTGGCCGTGAAGTCTAACTATATCAGCTCTAACATCTCTTCAGCATCCTACAGCATTGTCTCGAATCGGGCGCCAATTGCAGTGTCAGACCACGTTATGACCTTAATGAATCAGTCACTTGCGATTGCAGCTCTCACAAATGACAGCGATCCGGATCAGGCTGTCACGGGTGACTCAATCGCCATTAGTTTCGTCGACACTCCAGCAAACGGTACCGCCTCATTCAATGGCACCACGATTCAATACACGCCCAATAATGGCTTTTCTGGCACAGAGGTCTTTAATTATACGATTGCCGACAATGCAGGGCTAACGGCCTCGGCCGCCGTAACGATCTATGTCGCCAGAAACTATACATGGCTCGGATCTGTTGATAATAAATGGAGCACAAACGCCAATTGGGTTGGCGGGTCAAAACCTCCGGTCGGTGAAATCGCTTATTTTACGGGAGCATGCCTGACAACCTGCAACGTCTTGATCGATACAAACGTTTCAATTTCAGGCATCGTCATCGATAGCACCTATACCGGCACAATGACGCAGGGTACAACGAGCGTTATCACGATCGGCTCTGGTGGCTGGAAACAGAGCGGAGGCACGTTCAACGCCAGTTCTTCGACGATTGACTTTAATGGAAATTTCCTGTTAACCGGCGGCATCTTTAACGCAAACTCTGCAAGCATGACTTTGGGTTATGATGTCAGATCAAAGTACGATCAGCCTTTGTTCACCTACTCAGGTGGAAGCTTTGCACCTGGTACCAGCTCACTAACTATCGATACTTTTGTGAGTGGAGGTGGATGTGGCGGAGCTTCGGGCAGCGTCATCCTTGATACGACCAGTATTTTGAATTTCTTTAATTTTAATATCAACGCCAATGGTGGCGATGGTTGCGGTGGTAATACGACCAAATTTTCCAGTGGGAAAACCTTCAATGTGCTTGGCGACCTGGCATTAAACGATGGATATTTAAATGGAGAGATTCGCCTTTATGGCCAACTGAATATCGGCAGCGGATTTGATGGTTCTGGATTGGTTTCAATGCTGGGCGGTAGCAATCAAACGATCACACAGGTTGCTGGTGGCCTCGGGCCAAGTGTGACAGTGAACAAAACCGTTGGCTCTGTCACCGCTAGCTCTGATCTGAACGTTGGAGCATTGGAGATTTTGTCCGGTAGTTTTTTGGCGCCAAGTGGGACTCTTCGCCTTTACTTATACGCGCAAGGACAATCTTTATCACTTCTCAAGGTCAGTCCCGGCGCCGTCTTTAGCCACAATAATGGCACTGTCATTCTGGCACCCACTTATTGGAATTGTTCGTGGATCAGTGGCGTGATCGATGTTGATGTC
>JBILMN010000270.1:0-3272 GCA_044375465.1 Oligoflexales bacterium
AAGTCCTTGACCCCCGAAAACGCCACCTGATTGATGTATTTTTTGACTTCATCCGTCGTCATGCCGATGCCGGCATCGGAGATGGTGACCGTTTTTTTGTCTTTATCGATGGTGACGGTGATCTTGGCTTCGGCCGTTTCGGTTTTGACCTCTCCCAGCACCCGTAGTTTCTGGAGTTTGGTCATGGCGTCTGCGGCGTTGGCGACGAGTTCGCGGATAAAGATCTCTTTTTCGGAATAGAGCCATCGCTTGATGATCGGGAGGATATTTTCGGCGTGAATGGAGATATGGCCCGTCTCTGTTGCTTGATCTGTGCTCACGTTTGTGGTCATGGCGATGAACTCCTGATTGGTCAGTTTGTATCTATTGTCAGGCAAAAACCCAGGACCGTAGGACTATAGGTTGCGTGCTTCTCGTGTCAACTGTCGATGCTTTTCGACGCTTTGACTCCCGGAGAGCGGTAGGGTCTGCGGGGGTCTTTGGTGGTATCAAAAATATACTAGCGGGGTCTTCCCGGCTTCAAGGATTAGGTCGCTAAAGGAGAGGGTCTTCCTTTAAAAATGCTTATAAAAACAGATATATATGAATTTTTAAATATATTCTATGATGCCGGTTTAAAAATGTTTTTTAAAATCTTTTAAAATAAATGTTGACAAAATCATATCGTCGGGGTTATAAGCCGTTCGTTCAATAAGTTCATTTTTTAATCACAAAAGGAGATCTTTATGATCAAGTCAACGAACTCGCGCGTTCTCGCTGCTGCCATGGCTACGGTTCTTTTTGCAGCCTGTGGCAAAGAAAAGAAAGAAACCGTTTATGTAACACAGCCACAAACCATGACGCCGCAAACTGGCGTGCCCGAGCAAAAGCCGGTGCAGCAGCCACCCGTCGCTCAGCAAGATCAATCCCAGACCCCAACCCAGCCACAGTATCAACGCCCAGCAGTAACCCAGGTGGGTGATCTGTTCTTGGTAAGTGTCAATCCGGGACAACATATTGTCTATCGATCCTCGACTTTTGATCAGCCAGGTTACTTGAAATTCCGCATGATCGATGCGTCCATGCGCGATGCGGCTGCTCCGTATCCGCTCAACTGTCGCCAAAATGCGAATTTTGAGGAGCTCGTGCCGGACGTGAGTCCCGCTGGCCGTCCGCTAAACTACTGTGAAATTACGCCACCCGTCGCCTTTAATGCGCCGAGTGATCCGATCTTCAACTCGTTCCGCTGGATGACGATGAACACGATGAGCTACAACAGCTTGTTGATTGCTACGGATAACTCTTTGGGTGCGGCGGCCTATAATCAGAATATGGGTCAGGCTCCTCTGGCGAAAATGTATATCAACGTGTTTACAAACGTGGCTGGACTGCCGCCCGCAAATCAGCAGCAGGCAGCCTTCACAAACGAACTCTCTCAGACTGTCAGCCGCTTGCAGATTAGCTGTGGTAGCCAGACACCCCAGTACCTCGGTAATGCAGCGATCTTTCAAGGCTACTTCTCCTGGTCCGTGGCGGTATCGCCGATCTTCGGATGTGTGAACCCTCGCGGTGGAAAATGGTATGTTGATATCGCGGCATTCCCAATGGATCAAGTGACGCCCATCGCGCCGAACTTCGGTTGGAATTCCTGGATTAACCAAGGCTTTGCAAACCGCCGTGCCGCTGAAATTGTCGCTGAGCTTGGTCCCTACGACTACGCTCCGGTCCCTGGTCAGGTCGCTCCTGATGCGCAGCAGATGATGGTGAATCAGATCAAGCGTTTGACTCCCTGAGCCTGTCACAATGTGTCCTCTGTAAGAAGCTATAAGTAAGAAGCTATAAACCCGCAGTGGTTCCTCCTTTATCCACCGGGTCCCGTCAAAACCCCCGATCGCAGCGCGGTCGGGGTTTTTTTGTGCAGGCCAAGGGTGAGATTGACACGCATCTTTTAGATGGGTTTTAATCCAGCGGTCAAAAAAACCCACCGCGATCAGGAAGCAGGTTTGCCCCATGTCCCATTTTTTTGCCTATCTTTCGCGAATGAAACTCATCAATCGCTGGTCACTCATGCAGAATCTTCGCATGGAAAACGTCCAGGAACACTCGCTTCAGGTTGCCATCGTGGGTCATGCGTTGGCGGTGATCGGTAATCGCCACTTTAATCGTGACTACAGTCCCGAGCGCGTCGCGTTACTGGGGGTGTTCCATGACGCCTCAGAGGTGTTTACTGGCGATATGCCGACTCCGGCGAAGTATTTCAGTCCGGAAATACGCGAAGCCTACAAGAAAATGGAGGCCGTGGCGTGCGACAAGCTACTATCATTTTTACCGTCGGATCTGCGAGGGGACTACGAGCCGCTGATTCATGCCGATGAACGGGAGTCGTCTTCCTGGAACCTGATCAAGGCAGCAGACTCAATCTGTGCCTATCTCAAGTGTCTGGAAGAGGGCGCCGGTGGCAATCGCGAGTTCAACCGGGCGAAAATTGGGATTGAAAGCAAGATCCGTGAATTCGCGTTGCCAGAGGTCGATTATTTTATGCGGCACTTTGCTCCAGGGTTTAGTTTAACCCTGGATGAACTGGGCGTCTGATGCATCCACCGGAACATCACACCTGAATATGACTCCGAAAGATTAATACTCGAGTTGACCCGTTTTGGTTTCTGAGCCGTTTGACACAGAGTAGGTGGCGCCGCTCGAGATGGTGGTAAGACTTCCCCTCCAGTTGTTCACGTCAAAACCAAAGGTTTGACCATCGTCATAGAAAAAGCTCTTTGACGAGAACTTGGCATCTTTAAGAACCTGCCGCGTGATATTGTGAGCTGATGTTCTCTCGCCGCTGGGACTGACTTCATTGCGAATTTCCGCGGTCGCGTCCATGCAGTCGCCGAGGACCATCTGCCCGCCTGCAGACTTGAATTCACAGGCGCCACCGCTACTGCTGATGAATCCAGTGCGTGTGGAGTTTTGCATGGATACGGATTTTCCAGAGATGGTTCCAACCAAGGAACAGTTGAGCGCAGACGTCCGCTTCAAGGATCCCGAAGCACCGTCGCCCAGTTTGCAATCACTGACACCCATACCAAGGTCGGCGCGCGCATCAGTGTGGTTTTTGCCATTGGCAGGCGTGAAATCCTTGCTCGGACATTTGACCGTCATTTGCAGGGCGACCGTGCACTGAGCCGAGGAGACCGACCCTCCGGCTGACGTCATGGCGTTTTTAAGGCAGTTTGTCCAATCGTACTTGACGTCCACAGTGGCATCAGAACCAGCTGCTGTGACGCGGTCTAGGG
>JBILMN010000271.1:0-3270 GCA_044375465.1 Oligoflexales bacterium
CACAGCAAATGCAAAACTCACGACGTTGACACCCGGGTTAAAATTTTTTTCAACCCAAAGTCCATCATCAGACAGTTTGACGTCAGAATCGGCGGCACCTTCCAGTGGCTTAAAATCCCGCGCTTCCTTGGGGACAAGAACCGGCAACCGAAAGGGTTCAGGCTTTGTTCCCTTATTCATGACGGCGGCCACCCAGGTTCCATAAAGTTGATCGGTTCCAGGCTTGATGACCCAAAGCTGCTTTGGTGCCAGGGTTGCTTGGGCAAATGCCGTCCCAGAATTAAAAATCTGACTCATCGCCACAGCGAAAAGGATTAGACCAACTATTGACCCAGTTGTTGACCCAGTTGTTGACCCAGTTGTTGACCCAGTTGTTGACCCAGTTGTTGAACCGGATGTTGAACGACCTGCTGACCCAGCCGTCGCTCGCAACCATGCAAGGCGCCTCGCCGCATCGACATATCGACTCGTCAGGTACCGCTGCCTCTGCTTCCACTCCGTCGCCGTAATTTCACCACCCGCCGCAGCCGCTTCGTCACGAAGCCAGCGATTTAAAATCGCGTCTTTTCTGGCCTCCAAAGTCACCTCGTCATCGGTGACGGAAGCATCCTGCAAAAGTCCCCCAGCGCCGTACAAAAACGGCATTAACACCGCCCCAATTGCCAGAACACCCACGACCACGGACACAAGCATCAATTCACCCATGAGCACCTCCACGCAAGGCTTTCAGGCGCTCTTGCATCTCAGTCACGGCAGCCTCCACGGATAATGACACGGATAATGACACGGATGAGGACTCCGCCATGTCACCGCTTCCATCCCCCGACGTACGCGGCGTGCGCTTCCAGACAAAAATGAATATCAAAATCGGACCAAAGATAAGCACGGCAAGCGGCACAACCCACGCAAGAAGATGCACACCTTCCTTGGGTGGCTCACGCAAAATCCACGGTCCATAGCGTTCAGTGAAGAATTTCAAAATATCGTCCTTAGACTTACCGGCAGCCAGCTGCGAGCGGACCTCGTTTTTGATTTGGACCGAAAATGCCGCATCGCTGTCGAGAACACTAAGACCGGTGCAGGTTGGACAACGTAGGTCAGACGCGACATCCTTAAACACCTGCTGATCCACCACAATATCCTTGCGTTCCACCGCCTGTCCTTGAGCCAAGCCCCGTGGTGCCCAGGAAGCACCCATCAATGCTATTTCCAAAATAATGGTCAGCCACGCAAAAGACTTCATGATCCCACCTCCCATGCGCCAGCCACCACATCGCGCGATCGCTGCCCGCGGTAGCGATCACTGAGGGCGATCAAGCCACCGGTTGCAAGAATCACCGCCGCCAGCCAGACAAACCGCACCATGGGATTGATGTGCAGCTGAAGCGATACCGTATCGCCATTTTTGCGATCAAAATCCGCAATGACCACGTAGAGGTCATGCCAAAAAGAGCTACGAACGCCAACCTCATTGAGCAGTTCGGGTTTGGTCGGGTATTGGCTTTTGGCTGGACGAACCTCACCTACGACCTCTCCTCCACGTTTTACCGTCAAAGGGGCCACCAAGAGCGACGCGTTGCCCTCCTGCCCCGTGATCATGCCATCGAAAGTGAGCGTGTAACCGTAAAACTCGTGGGACTGACCCTTTGCCAGGGTGACCTCGGACGACAGACCGCGGTAGTTGCCCAGAAAACCGATAATCGCCACAAGAATCCCCAGATGAGCGATCCAGGCTCCGACGTACGCCCGATTTTTGTCCCACATAAGATCAAAATTCCATTGCAGATCCCTCAGACGAAGACCCACATCCCACGTGATCAGCGCCATTCCCCAAGCGCAAAGATAGAGTCCAACCACCTGAGCACCCAGCGCAAAGGGCTTCGGCGTCGTCAGAACATCACCGCCCCAAATCAAAAACACGGTCATCGGAACAGCCGCCAAGGCCGTGCTAAGCCACATCCTCGAACCACCGGGGATTTTTGCGCTTTGGTAACGCATGACATTGCCGAGACCCAAGGTCACCACCATACCAAGCCCAATCCACGGCGCAAACGCATTGAAATATGGCGCCTGTATGGATGTCCTCTGACCGGTGAGTGCCTCAGACACAATCGGAAATAGCGTACCAATCACCACAATCGCCGCAAAAGTCAGCAACAAAAACTGGGTCATCACCAATGCGGACTCGCGGCTCACGCCCCAGACTTTGTCCGTATCTGCGGGCAATACCGCGTGGGCACGCCATGCGTAAAGGATGACGAAAGCCACCATCAGAACAGCGAGAAATGTCAGATAATTTGGACCAATCGGTGATTCCGCAAAACTGTGGACCGAAGACACGATCCCGGAACGGGTTAAAAACGTCCCAAAAAAGCACATGAAAAATCCGGTCACGGCAAGCACGATCGAAAGACGCTTGAGATGCCCCAGTTTCTCTTGAATGATCAGACTGTGGAGCAACGCGGTGGCCATCAGCCATGGTATGAACGAGCTATTTTCCACTGGATCCCATGCCCAGTATCCAGCCCAGCCTAGCTCCACATAAGCCCAGCGACCGCCGAGCCAAACACCACAAGTCAAAGCGATCCATGCATACAGCGTCCAGCGGCGCGCTGTGCGCAGCCAACCATCCGTGACGTCACCATAACAGAGAGCCGCCACCGCATAGGCATAGGGGATGGCCAGGGCTGTGTAGCCGGTAAACAATGTCGGTGGATGGATGGCCATGTAAGGGTTCTGCAGCAAAGCATTCATGCCTTGGCCGTTAGACATCGGAGGGAACAAACGCACAAATGGATCAGAATACGTGATAGCCATGTAAAACATCCAGGTTAGAACGCCCTGCAAGGCCGCATTCACCCAAGGCATGATGTGTTCATTATCTTTGGCCGCCGTCCACAACGCGATCACACTATAAAAAGACAGGAGAAGTGTCCAAAGCGTGTGACTGCCCTCAAGAGAGCTCCAAAACGCTGTGATGCGGTAGATGGGAGGCAGATCGTTGGACGAATTCTTGAAGATGTAGGCCACTGAGTAGTCTTTTTGAAATAATAAAAACCACAGAATCAGACTTGCAAATAGACAGAACAAGGCGCTCACCGATGCGGCCATCCGCGCCGAGCGATACAAGCGACGATGCCTTAGACGCCCCGAAGCAACCGATGCGGCCGTGCTGTAGCCACTGAGAATGGTACACATAAATAAAAGAAAAAAACCTAAATCAGCTAGCATGACTCACCTTTATTTCTGGCAATTCTGGCAATTCTGGCA
>JBILMN010000100.1:0-10775 GCA_044375465.1 Oligoflexales bacterium
CAACACCTAATCCAACACCTGTGCCTATTGATTTGACGAGCGTGACCAAGCTATCAGTAAAGTTGAGTGAAACAGGGGCTGTCCAGTTGCTTTTTGGCGGCGATAATGTCGCTAAATTTACGGATGTGCAGTTTTCTACGGCGGAATTGAAGATGAGTGCGCCGTCGGGAGCTTTGAAACCACAAGGCCAAACCACCATCGTGGGGGTTATGGCTCTGAATGTGACGCTGCAGTTCAAGTTTGATGGCAAGGCTTGCACCGGCACTGGCGTGGCAAAATTTGGCGATCCGACCGCCGTGACCGTAAATTGTCAGTGATGCAGGGAGATCAATCATGAAACCAACGTTCTCAACAACTGCAAAAATTTTAGCAAAGCGCGCTCCGCGCAGCGTCTCCGCTGTGATGGGTTTGATCCTTGTTGTCGCACAGATCGGATTAATCAGCTGCCAACAGGCGCGCGTGCAGCGGGCGCGAGTCAAGGAAGGAAAGCCATTTGCTGTGCCCGTCAAGCTTTCTGGACCACTTGATAAGTCCAGTGATCTATCCTTTCTGCATGTATTAGATGAGAGCGGTGTAGCCGCCTATCAAGCAATGTCTTTGGCTGTGACCATTCCCGCGCAGCCGTTGACTGCGGTTGATCTAACCAAAATGACCAACAAAACAATGGATCTGACCTCTTTGAAACCAAAATTAAATTACGAGGCATCAGGTGGCGCGAAAAAGAAAATCACATGTCAAGATGTAGCTCTGAGTATCACGACCGCCGCCGCAAATGTGACGTGTGTTTTGACGGGTGACGACAGTGATCAGTCGCAAAATGAGACTATTTCGGGACTTGCTTACAAGATTCCAGATTCGCTCGCGGCGACGGAGCGAGAATCATGGGTCTCGATGGTGACGGCCTGTATGAAAAATGGCGATAAACCCTATGGACGGTCTTCGGATAAATCTCTGGTTGGATGCTATTGCGCCAAGTCCGGCAGCCAATGGGCATTTGCTTACTATCAAGAATACGCCATCTCATCGCCACAAGAGGCGACACGTGCATTTCAGCTCGATTGTGGATCCACCACAGGTGGTCTCAAACTGGTTGATAGTATGGCTAACAAATGCGCAGCCTTGAAGGGCACGGATCACAATAAAGAAGGCTGTTATGTCTGCTCCAACATCAAAGATGTTCTTATCGACTACCAACAATATTTCACTGTGGCAGATCCTCTGAAAGCCTTTGAGCAAGATGTTCAGGAAGCCTGTTCAGGTCCCTGAGCTTTCACGCAAGGCACGCCAGAAACCTCAAACTCAGGCGTTGGTTATTGACCGAAGTTCCGCGGCCAGCCATAGCGAGCCAAAGAACCGAGCTCTTCCTCAATCCGAAGCAGCTGATTGTATTTGCAGATGCGGTCCGTGCGGCTTGCTGAGCCAGTCTTGATCATGCCGCAGTTGGTGGCGACCGCTAGGTCTGCGATGGTGGTGTCCTCAGTCTCGCCCGAACGATGCGAAGCAATCGAAGTGAAACCGTGGGTTTTAGCCATCTCAATGGTCTCAAGGGTTTCAGTGAGAGTGCCGATCTGGTTGACCTTGATCAGGATTGAGTTGCCTGCCTTGCGTATAATTCCGTCTTTCAGACGTTTGGCGTTGGTGACAAAAAGATCATCGCCCACAATCTGCACGGTGTCTCCGATTTTTTTGGTCAAGCTGATGAAACCCTCCCAATCATGCTCATCAAGACCATCTTCGATGGAGATGATCGGATAATCCTTGGCAAGCTTTGCGAGGAAGTCGACCATTTGCGCGGAGTCAAGGGTTTTACCTTCGCCTTCAAGCAAGTATTTTTTGTCTTTGCAGAAACTAGAGGCCGCCACATCAAGTGCCAAAGCAATATCCTTACCTGGTTTGAATCCGGCTTTCTCGATGGCGGTCATGATGATATCGAGAGCTTCAGCGTTACTCTTGAGATCAGGGGCAAATCCACCCTCATCGCCAACGGCTGTGTTCAATTTTTTGCCGTGCAGAACTTTCTTTAGCGAGTGGAAGACCTCGGCACCGTAACGAAGTCCTTCGCGGAATGAGGGAGCGCCCCACGGCACGATCATAAATTCCTGAAAGTCCACATTGTTGTCAGCGTGGGCGCCGCCATTGATGATGTTCATCAGAGGCACCGGTAGGGTGATAGCGCGTGAACCACCGATATAGCGGTAAAGAGGCAAAGCCGCTGCCTCAGCTCCGGCCTTGGCGCAAGCCAAAGACACGCCCAAAATAGCATTCGCGCCCAGGTTTGATTTGTTTTCAGTGCCATCGAGCTCGATCATCATTTGGTCGATGGCCGCTTGGTCATGAATGTCCATGCCAATCAGACGCGGCGAGATGACTTCGCGCACATGGCGTGCGGCTTTCAGGGTTCCTTTGCCTAAATAACGAGCTTGATCACCATCCCGAAGCTCACAGGCTTCGTACTCTCCCGTCGATGCGCCAGACGGAACAGCGGCGCGGCCAAAATAACCACTGTCGGTTCCTATTTCGACCTCGACGGTCGGATTACCGCGGCTGTCAAGGATTTCACGGGCGTGGACAAAGCTGATCATGGTCATGGTGGTGGGCTCCCTTTAGGTAAATGTCGCATCGAACGGAACGGAAGTCCTCTAATCTATCCCTTGACCTAGTATTGTCAATCGGTCTTTAATGTCGCAAAATGATGCGGGTTTCCCGGTTTCATCGGGCTCAATCCGTTGGCTAGGCTCAATCTGTTCGATCCGTTCACGCTGTATAAAACTGTTTCAAACTGTTTCATCAATATGGAGTAGACATTCTATGAAAACAGGCTTCAACAAAGAGCATTGGAAAACGCTTTTGCCAGAAACATATGAGTGGGCCGGCAAGGTCAAACTGGACATGGTCAATGATCCCGTGGTGGGTGCGACACATGTGGTGGCTCTTGCAGACGCAAAAGAGGGCGATGACACGGTAAATCTTAACGCACCCAATCTACCTGCGGACCTGCAGAAGAAAATCACTGCGGCGATTGCCGTCACCGGCTGGAAAGGCTCTGGAAGTCATGTCACCATTGTTGATGGTTCGCCTTTTGTGCTGGTGGCGCCGACGAAAGTCAAAACCTCAAAACCACAAAAATCCAGGGCGTTGGGTCTTGATGCGGCAGCGGTACTAAAAAATCTGAAGACATCGCGGGTGGTGATTTGTAAGGCCGAAGGCATCTGCTCAAAAAGCATGTTTGATGGTGTGGCTCAAGGTTTCTACGCGCAAGGGGCCTTCAAGGGGAATAAAAAAGACACCAAAAAAGACGATGCAAAAACCGCATTGCCTCAGCATTTTAGTTTTCTTGGCGGCAAGCTCGAGGGTGATTCTGAGAAGCATCTGCGAGCCATGGTGCGTGCGACCGCTTTGACAAGATTCATGCAGGATGCTCCTGCCAATTGGTTTGACCCACTGCGGTTTGCGGAGATTGCCGAAGACGTCTGCAAGGAAAATGGGGTCAAGGTATCCATTTATGACAAGGCCGCATTGCAGACACTCGGTATGGGTTCATTTTTAAGTGTCAATGCAGGCTCTTTCAATGAACCGCGGATGATCGTCATGGAAATTGACGGTGTTGACAACAGCAAGTCTGTGGCCCTGATCGGCAAAGGCTTGACCTTCGACGCGGGCGGTGTGTCACTCAAACCAGGCGCTGGAATGGAAGAGATGAAATACGACATGTCTGGTGGTGCCGCGGTTTTGGGTTCAGCGTTGTACTTCAGTCAAGTGAAGCCGCCGGTTAAGACTGTCTGTATCATCGGCGCTACAGAAAATCTTGTCAGTGCAACGGCTACCAAACCAGGTGACGTCGTGGTCGCTATGAATGGCAAAACGATTGAGATTCAAAACACCGATGCCGAAGGTCGCCTTGTTCTTGCTGACTTGGTGCACTATGCGAGTGTGACCTACAAACCCGAGATGATGATTGATGTGGCGACGTTGACGGGAGCTGTGCTGATTGCGCTTGGTACGGTCGGTGCCGGAATCATGGCCAACGATGACGCCACAGCTGATCATATCCTCAAAGCAAGTCGTGAAATTGGCGAGCCGTTCTGGCAATTGCCGCTTTGGCCTGAACTCGAACAAGAGACGAAAGGTCAGACTGCAGATCTGAATAATATTGCCAATCCCTCGGTAAAGGCTGGGACCATTATGGGGGCGATGTTCATCAAGGAGTTTGTGGGAACTACCAAGTGGGCCCATCTTGATATTGCCGGTACCGGCTGGAACTGCAAAGCCACCGGTTATCCATCGAAAGGCGGTTGTGCATACGGCCTTCGCACTATGGTTGAGGCGGTGAAGCGTTTTGGTCAATAGTTCTTCACCACTTGTTTTGTTTGATATGGACGGTACGCTGCTCGATACCCGACTGGATATCGCGCGTGCCGCCAATAATGCGCGGCGGGAACTCGGTCTGATTCAGTTGTCGGTCGATGAGGTCGTGCGAGCGGTGGGCGATGGCGTTAATTCGTTTGTCAGCCGTGTGACATTTCCGGAAAATCATCACAGATTCAAGGAGGCGCGTGCGGTTTTTTTGCGGCACTATGCTGAAAACATCATTGGTGAAACGGCCCCTTACGGCGGTATTGCGTCCCTGCTCGAGTTGCTTAAGACTAGGGGTGTGCCCATGGGCATTGTCAGTAACAAGCCGTCAGCCCTCGTGGCTCAGCTGGTCGAGCATTTTCACTGGCAGCATTACTTTACGACTTGGCTCGGCGGCGACTCGGCGGCACGGCCAAAACCAGCCGCGGACCCAATCTTCATGGCGTTGTCGCAGTCGGGACTTCCGCAAAATCATGCTGTGATTATGGTGGGCGATGGAGACCAGGACATTCTTGCCGCGAGGTCGGTGTCAGGTCGAGCCATCTGGTGTTCATGGGGATTCAATCCAAATCCGACACAAGATTATCCCAGCGAACGTGCCGATCACCCCGACGATGTGGCCCGCCTGTTACTTTAATTGGGGACACCCGACTGTCCCCATTTTCCACCGCGAGGGACACCCGACTGTCCCCATTTTCCTTCCCCCATTTTCCCATTTTCCTTTTTACGGGCAAATGACCTCTAGATCAGAACAGTAAAGCGACCCATTCCACAGACCGGTCATGACTCTGCCGCGGGTGCACTGAAATCCGCCTTGTATGAATGGAGTTCCGACAGAGACTCGGCAATCACCTCTATGGATGGCTTGGGCCAACACATCCGATTGGCTTTCAGCATGTAAAGTGGGCCATGTATTGGCGTTTAGAAATGCTCCGATGATTCCCGATAAGATAGCAACGAAAACGATTTTCATAAGGACCTCCGGATGAATTGTAAAGCCGCTCCTTTAAGTCCGTTTAAAGGATCGTGGATCACATGAACGGGGATCGAGGACAGCAACGCGCCAAATCGACCTTTGTCAGTAAAACCTTGCATAAAATATCGCTGCATCCACGGCATGATCCGCGGTGCAATCCCGCCACCGATGTAAACACCTCCGCGCGTGACGCATTTTAATGCGAGATTGGCGGCCTCTTTGCCGTAGAGTTCACAATACAATGATAGGACTTCACAAGCCAAAGGCTCACCGTTGTTTGCCGCATCAATCAGTGCTGGTCCCCAATCCAGGTCATGCGGGGTCAATCGCGTTAACCAGAGTGGTTTGGCATGATGACCGCGTCCCAGAAGAAACAGTGTGAGGTTCTTGAATCCATCAAGCCCTCCCAAAACGCGCTCCCAACTCACGTGGCCCCCAATTCGCCCGCGCAAAAATCGGGATAGTTCATCTTCAAGGTCATTCGTTGCGCTAAAACTCGCGTGACCACCTTCGCCCCCCATGGGGGTGTGATGCATGCCGTCCCACCCGATGATGGACTCCCCAAGGCCTGTACCAGCAGCAATGAGGGCCTTAGGTCCTTGCTCCGGGGTTCCTTGATTTAAGGTTCGCATGTCGCCTGTGGATAGCCCCAAGATGCCCCAACCGTGGGACTCCATATCGTTGCATAGCCGAAAAGGGACGGAAAATGCCTTGGTCACGCTCGCCGCGTCGATAGACCATCCAAGGTTGGTGAGTGTGACTTTCTGGTTCACGATGGGGCCTGCGACGCCGGCTCCCATGGCCTCATAACCAAGCTCAGGGTGAGACTTCTGCCAACGGTCAATCATATCGTGCAGGTCGTGAAACTCGCGGCTGACAAATGAGGTCAGGCCATCGACGCTCTTGACCACGCCGCCTGCCACCTCGCAGCATGCGAGGACTGATTTGGTGCCGCCAATATCGATCGCTAAGACTCTCATAAGGAGACGCTACCAATTTTCCAATGAAAATGAAATACTGACCCTTTGATTTGTGGGAGCAAAACATGACTCAAAAGCTAGCGGCCAGCGTCGGGGATGATGTCCTCAAAATGCAGGAGACCGAGATTTTGGTACTCGGAGACCTGATTTTGGATACGTATGTGAGCGGTAAGGTGAGTCGCATATCACCTGAGGCACCGGTGCCGGTTGTGCTTGAGCAAAGAAATTGGGCCGTTCTCGGTGGTGCCGCCAACGTTGCCGCGAATATCGCAGCGTTTGGTGGGCGCGTGAGCCTGGCTGGGAGGATCGGTCGCGATGCCGATGGTGAGACATTTATGCGCATCTGCAAAGATTTGGGTGTACAAACAGACAGTCTTTGCCGCTCTGCTGTCAGCCCTACAACTCGTAAGCTTCGGGTGATGGCCGGTTATCAGCAGGTGGTGCGTATCGATAGTGAATCCACCGCCCCACTGATGGACGAGGACGAGCGGTTTATCGAAACCAAGGCCAAAGAATTTCTGGGACGTCCCGGACCAAAGGCCCTGGTGATCAGTGATTATGGCAAAGGCGTCTGTACGGTCACCCTGCTTCGCAGTGTGATTGACCTTGCGGTTAAGCATAAAATCCCGGTGGTGACCGACCCAAAATCTCTTGATATGTCTCGCTACGCTGGCACAACGCTGATCAAACCAAACCTCTCCGAGGGGCGGGAGATTTTGAAGATCACGCGTCCCGGTGTCAAATTTGCGTCTGCGGATGCTGAGATGACAGCGATTTGTGATGCCGTGCTGCACGTGAGCGGTTCGCGCAATGTGGTGCTTTCTTTGAGTGAGCGTGGGGTGACGTTGCGTGGTGAGGACGTCAAGGCTCCGCAAAATTTTGCATCGGTGGCCCTGCAGGTGGCGGACGTCAGTGGTGCCGGTGATACGATGGTGTCGTTTTTGGCCATGGGTATGGCCGCTGGGATCGGTCCTGTTCGCAGTGTGCAGCTCGCTAATATTGCCGCTGGTATTGTTTGCGGAAAACTTGGCACCGCGACAGTTTCGGCCTCTGAGTTTTTGGATACCTTCAAACACAAAACCGAGGAGACCTCTCCGGAGAAAATTCTGCCACGGGGCGAATTGGCGCGTATTCTTCTGCAGGCCCGCGAAAGCAGGAAAAACGTCGTCTTCACCAACGGTTGTTTTGACCTGTTGCACGCAGGTCATGTGGAAACATTGCAGCGGTCAAAATCAATGGGTGATATCCTGGTCGTCGCCATTAACAGTGACGACAGTGTGCGTCTGCTGAAGGGCCCCACAAGACCCCTGCAAAATGAGCAAGATCGCGCCCGGATCATGGCGGCGCTTGCCTGTGTTGATTATGTGACAATATTTGGCGAGGAAACACCGCTCGACCTGATACGTCTGTTCAAGCCAAGCGTCCTTGTGAAGGGGGGCGACTACAATCCTGATACGATTGTTGGAGCAAAAGAAGTATTGGGGTGGGGCGGTCGTGTGGAAATCATTCCTTTGGTAGATGGACGCAGTACGACCTCATTGGTCACAAGAGCCAAGCAATAAATCGGAAAAAAACTCGTCAACTATCCGATAAAAAATCAGTTTGCGTTTTGACGCTGAGCTCTCATTGTCTCGAAATTAATGGGCGCCAGCATGATGGGTGGGAAAGAACCCATCGTCATCGCTTGGTCCACGTGGGCGCGGGCATACGGAAATAGCGTCTGTGGGCAGAAGACAAGAAGGATGTGATCCAGTTGTTGCTGAGTCGCGTTTTTGATTTCAAAAATTCCAGCCTGCTCGATCTCTACGACAAAGATCGATTCATTCTGGGCTTTGGCATCGAGCAGGATATTTAGGGAAACTTCGTAGAAGTTGTTCCCGAGATTTTTCGGTGTGACGTTGACCTCGACCTTCATTTCAGGCTGATGCTGCTGCTGGAAGACCTGAGGTGATTTGGGTGACTCAAACGAAAAATCTTTGACATAAAGTCGGGCGATGGCGATTTCAACGGATTGACTGTTCTGGTCGGACATGGGGCGGTTCCTTACTTTGGGTAAATCAGCGGTAATTTTGCGGTGCCAAATGGCGCTCGATCAGTTCAATAAAAATGTGAATCACTTTGATGTGGAGTTCTTGCACCCGGTCAGCAAAGGCACCGGCGGGAGTTGCGATGTGCTGACTGCTCATGCTGCCAAGGATACAATCGTCTTTTCCGGTGAGCGCGACCACATGCATACCACGGGATTTCGCGACCTCGACGGCCTTGATCACGTTCTTACTTGAACCACTGGTGGAGATGGCAAGAAGGACGTCTCCGGCGCGTCCATGGGCCTCCAGATAGCGGCTGAAAACAAATTCGTAGCCATAGTCGTTGCCAACACATGCCAAATGGCTTGGATCAGAAATCGCTATTGCCGCGTATGCTGGCCGGTCTTTGCGGTAGCGTCCGGTCAGCTCTTCGGCGAAATGCATGGCATCACACATGCTCCCACCATTGCCACAGGAATAGATACGGTGACCTTGGCGTAAGGCATTGGCCATCAGTGTCCCGGCCTGACTGATCGCGTCTAACTTATCGGGACGAGCAAGTAACGCATCCAGTCCAGCCTTGGCGTCCTGTAATGCTGTTTTGATTTCAGAGGTAAAAGGCATAGGGCTCTAGGATCTCGCGTTCGGGAGGTTGGACATTTTCTCGTCGGGCCTGCCAATACACTCGTAATGATAGCCGAGGCCTTTGAGGGCTTTGAAGCTCCACTGATTGCGCAGATCGAAGATGTTTTTGGACCGCATCAAGGAGCTCAGCTTTTCAAAGTTTGGACGCTTGTATTCGGGCCACTCTGTAACCAAAACAAGAGCGTCCGCGTTTTTGACGGCGTCATAAGCGTTGTCTACATAGGAAAGATGTTTTTTGCTGCCGATCTCGCGGCTGAAATTCGGCTGTCCCTGAGGATCATGAGCAATGACCTGGGCTCCAGCCTCAAGCAAGGAGTTGATGATGGTGAGGGCGGGGGCCTCCCGCACATCGTCGGTTCCCGGCTTGAAGGCTAGCCCCCAAATGGCGACGGTTTTACCTTTCAGGTTGCCGCCAAAGTGGTTGAGGACTTTTTTTGCGCCGTGAAGTTTTTGGGCTTCATTGGCGGTGGTTACGCTTTTGAGGATTTCAAGGGACACGCCGTACTTGTCGCCTGTTTTGACGAGGGCTGCAACATCCTTGGGAAAGCAGCTTCCACCGTACCCAGGGCCGGCCCACAAGAATTTGCGGCCGATCCGACCATCAGATCCCATGCCACGCCTCACGTTGTCGATATCCGCGCCGACTTTTTCGCAAAGGCGCGAAAGCTCGTTCATAAAACTGATCCGTGTCGCAAGCATGGCATTGCTGCCGTATTTGATGAGTTCGCTTGACCGGCGATCCACAATGAACAGCTTGGACGGGTCGTCGATGACGAACACCGTATAGAGTTCCCGGAAGGTTTCAGCATCCTGCTCATTAGTGACCCCAGCCACAATACGGTCCGGATGCATGAAATCGTTGACGGCCGCGCCTTCTTTCAGGAATTCGGGATTGGAGGCGACCGTAACCCGGTGTTTCGCGTGACGGGCCTTGAGGGTGTCCTGAATGATCTGATCCACCATGTCACAGGTGCCTACAGGAACTGTAGACTTCACAATGGTCAGCAGATTCCCGGAGCAGGTTTCGCCAATGCTCTTGGCCACAGCTCTGACATAGGACAGATCGGCGCTGCCATCCTCGCCCTCCGGTGTGCCGACGGCGATAAACGCCACGTCAGCGCCTTTGAGGGCTTCGGCGAGATGGGTCGTAAAGTGCAGACGCTCGTGCTCGATGTTCTGCTGAATCAGCGGCTCGAGTCCAGGCTCGTAAATTGGGGATTTGGATTCGCGAAGCATTTTGACTTTGCGTTCATCAAGATCCACACAAACAACGTGGTGGCCCACCTCGGCAAGGCATGTCCCCGTAACAAGCCCCACATATCCTGTTCCCACGACGGCAATGCGCATATGTAATCCTCTGTTCTTGTTGGTACAATTTAGCGAAGCGCAGCTTAACTTAAGTGGTTACGGGTCGCAACAAAACGTTTCGACTGGTAATTTTGCAACCATCGTTGTTGCAGGTTACAATGAATGTAGGGTTCTGGGGATTTTAACAATCTCATTTTATTGTCGATTTTTGGTTTTACTGGGTGTCATGATGACTGATGACAATACCATCATTTCGGATCCACTCAGCACCATGCTGGGATCGTCCAAGCGCCGTGCTGCCTCCTTGATCCAATACAATGGCCAAAATATTGGCTTTATTGTGCATCTTTCAGAGCAAACTTTGGTGGTCGGGCGCACACCCGAGTCGCATATTTTTGTCAATGAAGCCAGTGTATCGCGCCGGCATGCGTCGATCAGCTCAACCATGGCTGGTTTTGAAATCGAGGACTTGGGCAGCTCCAACGG
>JBILMN010000272.1:0-3243 GCA_044375465.1 Oligoflexales bacterium
ACAAGCATGACTGCTAAAGATGCCACCCCTGTGATGACCACCCAACGATATTTCTTGAATACTGATTTTAATGTTTTTGGATCCATGCGATCGACCTCCCTTTCCCCTGTTCAGAAGAGATCATCGGCAAAAAATTTAATTTGCTAAAATAGATAAATTTAAATCTATAGTTCGTTTTTTACTATGCATTACATGTAGCGTAACTTACAGGATTTAATGGTTTTAATGGGGACACCCGAGTTTAATGGGGACACCCGACTGTCCCCACTTAATTCAGATAAAAAAGGTCACCCATGGGCCGGCCATCAAAGCCTATATGCTAATCGAATAGCATCGCAAAACACAAAAACGAGGCAGAGGCCATAGATCATCCTGATCTACGATACAGCTTTCAAATGGGGACAGTCGTGTGTCCCCATTTTAAGTGTCCCCATTTTAAGACGCAAAATGGGGACAGTCGTGTGTCCCCATTTAAAACGAGCGATCACCAGATTTCAAATTGTCATCACTTCTTTTTCTTTAGCGGCTAGGCGATCATCGACCATTTTGATGAATGCATCTGTGTGCTTTTGCACCTGATCTTCGAGCTTCTTGCGCTCATCTTCGGTGATTTTTTTGTCTTTTTCTTGTTTCTTGACGTCTTCATTGGCGTCGCGGCGTACGTTGCGGATCCCGACCTTTGCGTCCTCAGCAATCTTCTTGAGGCTCTTGACGATATCCTTGCGGCGATCCTCAGTCAGAGCTGGAAATGGCAAACGCACGATGTTGCCATCATTAGTTGGTTGAACGCCAATATCTGCGATGCGGATGGCTTTTTCGATCTCCGCGATCAGTTTTTTTTCAAATGGAGCGATGGTAATCGTACGCGCGTCTGGGGTCGCCATGGTCGCCACTTGGTTGAGCGGCGTCGGATTACCGTAATAATCGACACGAACATTGTCCAAAACAGCCACCGATGCGCGTCCAGTGCGTACCTGCTTCAGCTCGTTTTCGAATGACTTCAGACGCTTTTCCATATTCTGTTTGCAACTATTCGGTATATCGCTCATTTCCGTCTCCCAAGATAATTTTAAGTACGATTGCACCGGTTCACATGGCTAATGATCGCATCACCGCACAATGGTTCCTGATTTCTTACCAAGAATCACCTGCTCAACACAGCCAGGCTCACCCATCTTAAATACCATGATTGGCAGATTAGCCTCCATACACATGGTGATGGCCGTGGCATCCATAACATCCAATTTTTTATTCAGAACATCAAAGTATGTCAACTCGTCATACTTCTTGGCGTTCGGGTTTTTCTTGGGGTCAGAATCGTAAATTCCGTCGACCTTGGTGGCTTTCATAATAATTTCCGCCCCGATCTCACGGGCCCGCAGTGAGGCCGCCGTATCCGTTGTGAATAATGGATTACCGGTTCCGCCTGCGAAAATCACAATACGTCCAGACTCAATATGCTTGACGGCCTTCCTACGAATATAGGGCTCTGCCAGCTCCTGCATGGTGATCGCCGTCATGACCCGGGTCTGCAGGTTGAATTTGTTTTCAAGAATCCCCTGCAGGGCTAAACCATTGATAATGGTTGCCAGCATTCCCATGTAGTCAGCAGACGGGCGATCCATCCCTAACTTTGACGCCAGGGCACCGCGAAAAATATTACCGCCACCAATGACGATGGACACCTGAACCCCGAGCCGATGAACGCGCGCCACCTCGGCCGCAATCCGCTCCAGCGCATCGCCCTCAATGCCGTAACCCTGATCCCCACCCAGCATCTCCCCGGAAAGTTTGAGCATGATGCGTTTATATTTGGCTTCTGGGTGCACGGGAATGGTCACGGACATAGGGGGCATCCTTACATGATCAAATGGCTAAGAAGTATAAAAGGACCGCCGCCGATCCGCCACTATTATCTACCATCGAATCTCAGGCACCAGTTAAAAAAAACACCAAAGCGTACTTTGGTGTTTTTTGGTTCACACGATGCATTGGATCGCCAGGCGATGTGGCCTGGCGAAATCGTCCAAAACAGCGACTTAGCGATTTAACTGCGCCGCCACTTCGGCAGCGAAGTTTTCTTGTTTCTTCTCGATACCTTCGCCTAGACCCCAGCGAATGAACGATGTCAGCTTCAGCGCTTTGTCGTTAGACTCTAGCAGCTTCGTGATCGACATATCAGGATTTTTCACGAAAGCCTGCTCAAGCAAACAGACTTCCTTGTAGAATTTCTTCATCTGACCATCGAGAATTTTTTCGATCATCGCCTCAGGTTTTTTCTCTTCGATCAGCTTCTTGCGCGCGATATCCTTCTCTTGATCCAGCTCTGACTTATCAACTTGATCCGGATTCAAATAACGAGGGAAAGCCGCGGCAACGTGCATCGCAATGTCTTTGCCCAAGTCCTCCACGCCTTTTTTGCCTTCAAGGACAACGGCTGTGCCGATACGACCGCCCATGTGAATATAGGAGGAGATATGGCCATTGGGAGCGCTGATGGTCTGCACCCGGCGAAGACGCATGTTCTCACCGATTTTTTGGATCAGACCAGCGATGGTGTCTTTGATGGAAGCGCCAGAAGGCAGCTTCTCTTCAGAAAGTTTTTCAACATCGTTAATTTTTTTTGACAATGCGACCTGAGCCACATCCCGAACCATTTTACGGAACTCTTCGTTCTTGGCCACAAAGTCTGTCTCACAATTAACTTCCAGCGCAACCGCAGCGGTTGCATCAGGACTCACAAGAACTTCCACAACACCTTCGGCTGCAATGCGATCAGCCTTCTTTGCTGCACGGCTCATGCCGCGTTCACGCAACCAGACAATGGCTTTTTCCATGTCGCCACCGTTTTCTTCCAGCGCTTTCTTACACTCCATCATGCCAACGCCGGTTTTCTCACGAAGATCTTTGACCTGTCCCGCGGAAATTTGAACTGCCATAAACATGCTCCCAGGCGACCGTAGCCGCCCTTTATCAATGAATTGGTTGAAATCTTTTAATTCTTTGCTTGTAAGCTTGAGCCAGGAATCGCGCAGACCTCTTCAGCCCGCGCTACGAAGCTCACTTATCAAAGTTTTTCTTTTTGGATACTGCGACCGCGTTGCCTTCACCATCAAAGAACTTGCCAGTCTTCGCCGCGACTTCAACGGTCTTATCATCCATCTCGCCCTTATCGCGAGACTTGCTCTTACCTTGAACGCAAGCATCAGCAACGGTGGAAATGAACAACTGCAGTGACTTCAT
>JBILMN010000273.1:0-3236 GCA_044375465.1 Oligoflexales bacterium
TTCTTAAAACGGATCATTTAGCGCTGACTAGCGACATGCATCGAAGCTATCCCAAGGTGATCAAAGAGATTCTCCCTAACGCCGTGCACATCCGTAAACGCAGCCGCCGCGCCTGTGTTGCCGGTCAGGGCGAGCTCAAAAAAGGGGGGCATGACCCCATGTTCCCCCTCAATCACACGGCAGCCATGCACCGCGCCAATATCAATCGTCTCATTCGCAAAACATGGTGCACGACCAAGCGCCCTGACCGCCTTCTCAGTCATCTGTGGCTTTATATGCTTTGGCATAATGTCCACATCGAGACGGTGATCAAGAGACGCCAGGCCCGAGCAAAAGCTAAAGCTGAAAAAACAGCCGCGCAGTCCAAGTAACGGGCCGAGTAACGGGCCAAATAACGGACCATCTAATACACACACACACCGAGTCCCGCCTCCCCGTGATGCCGTGTTTTGCGAAGTCTGGTCTTATTTTAGGCAGCCGCTGCTGCCAACGGGTCGGTGACTGACATTTTTAGCAACACGAGGTCGGGCCAGTTAAACCTCAGTCCATCCTGAAAAACGACAGACTCCAAGGCGCTGTCGCGGTTCCGGCCGCCATCTGCTGGCCGTTGGAGCGTTGAATAACGTATTCCACAATGCGCGTCTGATTGCCGACCAAGCCCTTGGCCCTGATACGAAACGCACGAGACTCGGTGGTCAACCAACTACCCTTATCGGTCGACTTGCCCTTTTCAGCTGCGTCGTTCTTGTAACCAAACAGATCCGCGATGATCGCCTGCAGATCATTGTCACTTCCAGCGAGGCGTCCATTCTTTTCCATCAACTCCTGGTAGCGCTTGGCGAACTTTTCATTCACATCCGGAGCCCCCAGCTCCCGCCCGAACATACATCTCAGCGCCTCCTGCGGCATCGTGTTGATGTTGAGCTTAAAAGCATTCTTGGAGGCCTGATCCAGAAACGGCCACGCCGTCAGGTAGGGGGCGTAGTAGGCATGCAGCTCACGGTTCCAACCATCCACAAGCAGTAGCTCGTTGACCGAATCAATGGGAGAATTTTTGGCCTTATGAGGCGGCTTTCGCTTTGAATACGCATCATTTTCATCGCCATATCCAGCTCCAGGCTCGGCCACGCCGTTTTTGTCGATCCAGTCGGTGATATGGCGGACAAGTTCCGAGACCTTGATGTTTTTCTGTTTGTTGTAGTCTTGTTCAACCCCCGTACAATTCATCAACGCCTCAAGCTGCATGATCACAATGGCGCACTCGGAGGGTGACTGATAGCAAACATTGAGATTGATTTTCCCGGTTTCATCAGCCACATCGACCCCGAGCTCACCACCAAGACTTTTGAGCAGATCCACAACACTTGAATCCATAAGTGTACTGAGCCCCAGAGCTGCGGCAAATTTATCGACCTGCCCCAAATCAAGACCTGACTCGTAGGGGAACACAGTGCCAAGCTTGTCCCAAAGAGTCCCGATGCCATCCTTCATCGCTTTTGTCGCCGGATCAGCACCCAATTGCAGCTGCAGTCCATAATCAAAAAGGTTCAACCAAAGCGCCCAGTTCGCGCCACTTTTGGCTAGATATTCGGCTCTGATATTATCGCGCTGGGCAGACGCCTGGGTGAGATTGACTGTTGAAGATACGATAAAATCTGCGGCAAACATCATCATCACCGAGATCACCATCACTGCAACCATGAGGGCAACCCCGCGTTCCTGTCGGGGCTGTTCCTCATCATGACGGTCCCCCACCGGAAACAAAAACCGGGTGTTTGGTAAATTTCTGCCAAAGATCCGTTTCATCAATACCACTTCACTGAGTTGCTTGGTTGTTTCAGTTCTTTCATACCACGCGCCTGCTGGATCGAGACAATCGTCTTGACTCCAACAACATTGCTATCTCCCGTCTGATCCGACGGATTCTCACGTGGAATCTCATCGTCTTCGTTCCACGTCTCAATTTCGATGCGCACCATCTGTGGCAGTTTATCCCGCCACTCACCGCGCGCACTATCCCAACGATCCGTCGACCAATCATCACCCTTCCATGCCGATAATTTGAAAGTTTTGATATTTCGCACAAAGATCCGCATGGATGGATCCTCTTTGAGGTCATCGCGTGTTGCCGTCGTGATTCCGCGGTAAAGATGCTTACGTCCGGGACTATCCTGAGCGTCACGAACCTCGTAGACTACATAAGCCGTATCACCCTCCGGAGATCCCGGCATCCCATTAATATTTCCTGTGATCGTCATGGCGAGTCTGTCGTTGTCGCCTGTCTTATCGATTTTGAAGATCGTCTTAAACTGTCTTTCTGAACCTCCTCGAGGAGTATCATTCAGTCCCACCACAAATGCGTGCTCCACATCCCAAGCCACCCGCGTCATGGCAACCGTCAATCGATGCGTGATTCTTGAGTCACGCGCCAAGGACATTTTTAAATCAATCGTCGACCGCAGCATCGTCGCAACCGCCACCACAAGCGAAAGGAGAATACCGATTGCCAGCATCACCTCAAGCAATGAAAACGCGTCCTGTGAATGTTTGCGGATATAACTCGGTCTCAAGAGATTATGGTCCTCCCGCATTGCCAGCACCATTACCCCCGCCGCCATTCGGCGGAACAGGATTCGGCGGTATTGCTCCGGGAGGCTGATTGCCACCGGGCACCTGCGGTGCTTTTTGCAACAAAGGCACCAAAGTGGTCTCAAGTTTTTTGATATCCGTGATCACCATGGCCATATCAACGGATGAGCGCCGGGCGCCCTCGGGCCAGGATACGGATACTTTTGCAATCCAAATTGGTTCCTCGCCCACGGCGGTTTCAATCATGCCTTTCATCTGATCAAGCATCGCACCCATGCCGCCCTTGTCGTCGGCCTCCCCGTCAGCTTTGTCCTTATCACCACCCAGAAGCCCCCCACTGAGGATCTTGAACATCAGGTCCAGGGAGTTTGGCAGAGGCTCTATGGACAGATCATATTTAAAATCAGGTGCATCCTCGAAGCCGCGTTCTTTTTCGTTGGTGGCGATATCTTTGAGCGGCGTTCGCCATGACGCCTGATACTCCACCTGTGCCAGAAGTCGCTTGGCAAGATAGGAAGCTTGCATGGCCTTGCGACTATAGTCGGCGAAATTGATGGCGTTACCATTGACGCCACTCATCTCAACAATCAAAAAAGCGATCAATGCGACGGCCACCACGGTCTCAACCAGCGAAAAACTTCGCTCAT
>JBILMN010000275.1:0-3228 GCA_044375465.1 Oligoflexales bacterium
AATAAAGATCAAAGTGCAGCCAGGGAACTTGTCCCTTTACAAACCTTTGCAAAAATAGAGCTGCCGAGATCGCACCGCCAAAGCCACTGTCAGAGGCATTGGCCAGGTCCGCAAACGAGCTGCGCAGCTGTGATTTGTAGCTATCCCATAGTGGCATGCGCCACGCGGGATCTCCGGTGAGCGCGCCACATTTCAGCGCCAGATCCGCGAGCCCGTCATGATTGGCAAACATTCCAGCGATTTCTGTACCGACAGCGACACGCATCGCGCCGGTCAGAGTCGACAAATCAATCACCGCTGCGGGAACGGCCTCGGGTGCTTTGTTGGTGGCCACATCAAGCACATCGGCCATGACAAGCCGCCCTTCCGCATCCGTGTTGTGAATTTCAATTGTAAGTCCATTGCGAGCTTGAATGACGTCTCCTGGCTTGAACGCATGCTGATCTACCGCATTCTCTGCAAGCCCCAAATACAGATCACAAGCAACATCCGATCCGGACTCAACCAACCAGTGCGCGATGCCGGCGATGCTTGCGCTGCCGCCCATGTCTTTTTTCATGAGACGCATACCACTTGCTGGTTTGATATCGAGACCACCGGTATCAAATGTCACGCCTTTACCCACGAACGCCAACGGTTTTGACAAACGCGTGCGGCCTTTAGGGCGGTATTTCAGGTGCACCATGTGCGAGCGTTCAACGGCTCCCTGACCTACGCCGTAGTGCAGATTCATACCCTCTTTTCGCAAACGCTCAGGCCCCCAGATCTCCACGGTCATACCGGCAGACCCCTTAAACCATGTTGCCATAAATTCAGCGTAACTGGCGGGGTTGATCTTAGCGGCATCGAGATTCACCAGATGCCGTGCGAGATTGACCGATTCACCCAAAGCCTTCGCCTCGTGAATCTGACTTTTGCTGACACCAAACGCCGTGATCTTGAAGTGTGGCCTGAGGGACCTGGTGCGCGTAACATGGGTGAACTTATAGCTTGCAATCTCAAGTCCAACCAAAGCTCCATGAATCTCCTCGGCGCTGCAGCCATGAAAAAAAATCCCAAGATGCTTCAGTCCGTGGGTATCCTTCAAAGAGTGCCAAAGTCCCCCTACACGGTCACGCATCCATGCATAGCCATTGACCTCAAGTAATCCATAGTGAGAGCTCGACGGTCCACGGCCACCGTTGACTGGTTTCCGAGGACGCAGCAACCAAACAGGGGCGCGGCGAGTTTGCAGAAACAATGATTCCAGGGATTTGTTGGCGACCAAGGTCTTTTGCCAATGATCAAGGCCACCTTTCAAAATCTCCTCTTCTTTTCTGATCGCGTCTTTGACGCCAGCGCCAAAAATATGAAATTCACCATCAATACTGGACGCTGCCCCAGGCAAGGTCCTGGCCGCAGCTTCTTGCACCACGGATAGAAGTCCCAAGCCGCGATGAAATCCATAGATGCCACCGGTGGATTTTTTGGATGTTTGCGTCACGGATGATCGTTGTGATTTCCGAAGAGCGGGCTTCGACTTGGCCATATCAATCCTTCCTTGAACCTTAAAAGCAGCCTGAAACATTTCGAATGCCGCTATTTTGCATTATTTTCTTTCTCTGGTCACGCCCTATACATGCGAATGTACAGAGAAATTTCATACTTGCATGTCAGCGGCTCAAGGTATATAGATGCCTCCCCTGAGTCTTGAGAAGGAAGCGTGTATGCCGAAGGTCACCATCAAAACCGACAATAAAACCATCGACGTCAAGGATGGATACCCCCTCATTGACATGTGTGAAGACCATGAC
This sequence comes from Oligoflexales bacterium, assembly GCA_044375465.1. Lineage (GTDB taxonomy): Bacteria > Bdellovibrionota_B > Oligoflexia > Oligoflexales > RGVZ01 > CAMDKS01. Next base: position 1,794 of record JBILMN010000275.1, read on the forward strand.
ACCTCCATCCTTTTTGGCTGCCGTGACGGAGCCTGCGGAGCCTGTATGATCCGCGTCATCGAGGGCGAGGCATTCATCAGCAAAATGCAGGACAATGAACGCGACTTCCTTGAGACCATGGCCGCGGCTCCTAACGAGCGACTGGCATGCCAATGCAAGGTTTCGGGCGGTGACATTGTCATTGAAGTCTCCGAGTGAGACAGCACCCGTGACCGCTAAGCGAGCAACCGGGTCCTCGGCTAAATCTCTTCCGGCGCGCGTCGATGAAATCCTCGCGCGCCTTCGTCTTTCAAACCCCGACCCGCGCTGTGAACTCTATTACGAAACCCCGTTTCAATTACTTGTGAGCGTGGTCCTTTCAGCACAGGCTACCGATAAAAGTGTGAACGAAGCCATGCGCCCCCTCTATGAGAAAGACCTCACACCCAGTGACATCCTGAGCATGGGCGAACTTGGATTTCTTGAGAAAATCCGCCGTATCGGACTTGCCCCCACCAAATCCAAAAACGTTCTCAAACTTTCCAAGATCATTCACGAGCAGTATGCAGACGAGATTCCACGGACCCGCGAGGAGTTGGAAGCTCTTCCGGGCGTTGGTCGCAAAACCGCCAATGTGATCTTGGGAGAAATTTTCAGAGAGCCCACCATCGCCGTTGATACCCACGTCTTTCGCGTGACCGCACGCCTTGGCCTGCATAAGGAATCCACGCCCGAAAAAGCAGAACACAAGCTTCTGTCAATGATTGACAAAAAATGGCTTCCCATGGCTCATCATTGGTTCATTCTCCACGGCCGCTACACCTGCCTTGCACGCAACCCAAAATGCACCAGTTGCGTTCTCGCCGATTTGTGCAAGGTTAAGAGCAAGTGATTTTGTTGTGGCCGTGGAGGATCAATCGTAAAAAGTGGAAGAGAACGCGTCAGAGGGCTCGGCGACAAAATTAGGGTGCTAACGTACTGGATTAGGCGATGCGTGCGCTGTAGCGATCAATTTAACGTCTGTAGGCCTTGTTATAGGGGCCAATGGTATTGTTCGCAGCAATGTACCCAGTTGGCCCGAAAGACATCGATCCGTCGTGCTAGCAAAAAATATCAGGCTTCGTTGAAGGGAAGAGAGGCCAATAAGGTACGACAACGGCGATTCCGCGACAAATTGCGACACGCCTTAGGGTCTCCCGATACTGGCATAACGCATCACCCATCAAGCGATGTAGTGTCTGCTAGACAGGGATTTGGTGTTGTTGTAAAGCGTTTGGAAAATCAAAACAATGTTACGCCAAAGCGCATTGTTGCCGTTACAAAAATTGTCGAACGACTCACAAGGCTCGCTAATGCTCCCTCAAAATCGTCGATACGTCCTTACCGACAAAAAAATCGGCAAGATCAATGCGTTGCTGTTACAAGTGTAATGTCCAAACACACTTCTTGATTGACT
>JBILMN010000274.1:0-3228 GCA_044375465.1 Oligoflexales bacterium
GGTCAAGATTCTCCATGCAAGCAGCACGGCACTATTGAATTTGATCGATCAAAGATTCGCCGCGAGCGTGTGGTTGACGGATTGATTGTCAATTATAGCATCGTAGCGTGAATTTTTGGACAGAACGCCCACTCCGACGTTGCAGTGGGGCTTTTAATATTCCGTCTAATTGACATTTGAGTCGATTGATGCTAATATCAAAACATGACTTTAAAACGCGAAATTGAGATCTTTCACTTGATGTTTTGCCGGTCGGCTCTGACCTCGCAGGATAAGAATCTTATTGTCCTAAAGGGTGGCTGCAATCTTCGATTCTTTTTTGGGAGCAATCGCTATTCGGAGGATATTGACTTCGACGTTGAGATTATCTCTCGGGAGACATTGAGAAAACGCGTGGATAAATTACTCGCGAGCCAGCCGTTTCACTCTCTGCTCGCGGCCAGAAAGATTGCCATAAGCAATTTCTCGGCGCCAAAACAAACGGACACGGTCCAGCGCTGGAAGGTGTCTTTGCGGTTTGGTGGAGTCGACCTTCCGACTAAAATCGAGTTTTCGCGGCGTGGGATTGATCATTCAGGAGTTGAGGTGACCCAGGTCGAGCCCTTGGTGTTGGCTCCCTATAATCTTACACCCCTTTTCATGTCGCACTACACGGTCACGCACGCCGCCCTGCAGAAGATTCAGGCGCTGGCCGGACGCGCGGAAACTCAGGCCCGTGACCTTTATGATCTGGATCTTCTGCTAAGTAAAAATAGGAACTTAAACGTTTCCGTTGAACCGCATTTAGTCGTCAAAGCCATTGAGAGCGCGATGACCATTGATGTGGATCAGTTCCGAGGTCAGGTGGTTGAGTTTCTTGAGGATGACGCGCGCGAATATTATTTGCCGCTAAAAGTCTTTGATGACCTGCAATCCCGCGTGATTGCTCAGCTGGAGAGTATTAAGAATGCGGCTAAGTAAAGCCCTGGCGATTTTACAGCATGCGGGCACTCCGGTCATTCGCACCAATGACGCGGCCGCCTTGTGGGGGCAGTCACGAGCATCAGCCAGTAAGGCGTTGGCTCGAATGGCTGATGACGGGCATATCCGGCGTCTTATTCGTGGCGTCTGGCTTATAGACCAAAAAGTTCATCCGTGGAGCGTGCATGCGTTTTTGTCGGAGCCGGCTCCGAGTTATATCTCATTACAGACGGCGCTCTTTCATCACGGGATGATCGAGCAGATTCCGGCGATCATTCATATGATTTCGCCAGCGAAAACCCGTACGTTCAAAACTCCACTGGGTACTTTCGCGATGCATCAGGTGGCTCCAGAGTTTTTTTGTGGGTTTGAGCCGTTTGATGGTGGTCTGGCCCAGATAGCGTGTCCAGAAAAAGCCATGGTGGATTTCTTTTACTTCCGCCTCGCGCGCTCCAGAGGATTTCGCTCTCTGCCTGAGTTGACCTTGCCAAAGTCATTTAGCAAGAAAAAAGCCCTTAAGTTCGCGGCTTTGATTCAGTCCGCGTCCAGAAGGGCTATGGTCGAGCGTTTGATTTCTGATGTGTTGTGAGGCCGCCGAGTCGCGGTATCGATTTCTGGATTAGCAGCTCCAGCTGAGCCCTGCAGGTGTTTTTGATGACTTTTCTGGCGGCTGCGGGGTGGAATGACGCATCGCGTCCTAGCGCCTCCAATTCCTCATTCCACGTGTCACGTTGTCTTTCCATATCTTGTCTAATCTTCAAAGCGTATTCTCTTACTAGGGGATTTGCTTGGGTTAGAAACCGATCAAAAGTTTTGCGTTGTTTCCGTCTAATGCCGCCATCAAAACCAATGCATCGTTCGATGCTACGGACATCTTTTTGGTATGACGGTTCTGCTGATCCAAGCTTGCTGCAGTCTTTACAGATATGGTGGCTATGACCATCGCCACGGAATCGCTCATTGGCCCGCATTCTATCGCACACCCAGCAGTAGTGTCCTCGTAATTTCTTCTGCCTCATCGAAATCAAACCTAAACGTTCTACAGTTCTGCTGCAGCAGCTGAACCGCGACTGGTGAGGCCAGGGGTACGAGATTGCCTGTTGTTGTCAGGATTGGCAGTGTCGGCATATTCACCTTCAACTGCAAAGTAGTAACGCATTTCGCCTGTGGCTAAACGTTCTGGGGCTTGTCGTTCGAGGACTTTATATGTACCCCATTCCATGAAGCCAGACTGTTCGATTGCGGTACTGTCAGCGGCAGCCAGTATTTCAGATTTTGGTAGGTCGAACTCATCAGTTACTGTAAATTCATAGAGCTTCACGGGTCATTTTCCTGTGAAAGCATTCATGGCCAAGCGATTCAGCCATTTCTATACCACGGCAGATGCCAATCGGCATCAAAGGTTTATCAGATGAAAAGCCCAATGAATCAAACTGGAAAACCCATGAAAAAACTAACTAAAATCGAGGCCGTTGCCCAGCGTGGTGACCTCTCTCCCTTCCTTGTCCATTTAACCAGAACGGGGAGAATAACACTGCCAAGGGACATTTACGGACTTCGTGAAGATGATACACGGATGATCAATGCCAGGAAAAATCCGCAGGGAATTATCGAAAAGTCGGTCATCAAAGCGATCTCGCCATTTGGCTATTTCAACTAGAAGCTATGTCATAAATAGTGTGACGTAGCTCGCAAAGAATATTATCCTTTTCAGACAATTTGGAAAGGATAAACGCATGGACCTCAAGGATGAGTAATGGTCCTTTATCGAGCCACTTCTTCCAAAGAAGAAAGTGCGCAAAGACGGTAAAGGACGACCGTGGCAGGACGATAGGGCGATTTTTAATGGCATACTTTGGATTCTTAGAACTGGGGCGCAGTGGAAAGACCTGCCAGAGCGATACCCGCCATATCAAACGTGCCATCGAAGATTTCAAATGTGGGTGAAGAAAAAAGTTTTCAGAAAGTGTCTTGAGACACTGGCTGATGACTTGCTCCGTCGCGGCAAACTTGATCTTTCTGAGTGCTATATCGATGGAACTTTTGCTTCCTCAAAAAAAGGGGTCTTGGAGTTGGTAAAACAAAGCGCGGTAAAGGGACCAAGATCATGGCAATTGCAGACCGCAATGGTCTTCCTGTCGCCGCTTTCACAGCAAGTGCTTCTCCCCACGAAGTTACCCTCGTCGGCAAAACCATCGACAGTAGATTCGTAGACCCTACACCTGAACTTCTGATTGGCGATAGAGCATACGACAGCGACCCACTAGA
>JBILMN010000101.1:0-10676 GCA_044375465.1 Oligoflexales bacterium
GACCAAAATAGCCCAGCGCGAACTTGCTCGCGGCGATACCTTTGAGTAGGACATTGTCGTCTTCAGAGGCCGTATAGTCAGCGCGCGAAGACTTGGCCTTGCCAACGATTTCTTCGGTGAAATAATCAAATGTTCCGCTGTCGGGACCTGGTCCAAATAAGGTGATTTTTTCTTTGGGCCAGGAGCTATTGATGTCTGACCATAGTTTGACGGTGGTTCCCGGCTCCCAGATTTTTTTTAGCTCAGCTTTGGTGAGAGATTTTGCGAATTGATTAGACGGATGCACCACAACCGTAAGTCCATCGGTGGCGACGGCAAGTTCGATGAATTGAATCTGCTTTTTTTTGCACTCCTCAAGTTCAGAAGTCTTGATCATTCGGGAAGCGTCGTTGATATCAATCTCGCCAGCGCAGAATTTTTTGAACCCGCCTCCGGTTCCCGATGTGCCAACAGTCACCCGCACGGATTTTTCGATGGCTCCGAATTCTTCGGCAACCGCTTCACTGAGGGGAAACACGGTGCTGGACCCATCCAGGTGAATCTCCCCGTTCAAGGGTGCGGCCCTAAGTGGGGTCGCGCAAAGTGTGGCGAGCATTGCCAATGTCACAACAAACGGACTGTTTTTCATGGGTAAGACCTCCAATGTTAGGCTCGAGCCTAGAGTCCTCGGGCAGGTTTCTACGATAAACGAGCGGCGGAAAGTTATACAGGGATGAATCCCGCGGATCGAGGGGATTTGTGTAAATATTTCATAAATATCAAAGAAAACCACAAATTAGCATGATTTTGGAAACAGAGGGTTTTCGCGCCCCAGTGAGCTGTTGGCTCGCCTCTCGACACACCGACTCATAACTGGGTGCCAGTCGAGGGCAGTACGTAGGTTAAGAGCTCTGTTTTTGTTGATTTTTCGGGCGGCTGCAGGATGGAATGACGCATTGCGTCCTTGATAACCGGTTAATATCCTGGAATAACGTCAAAAAATGAGGATTTTTTGCATGATTTGACCGTGCGCCTTGGAAGAAAAATAATCGAATAACTGCCATCAATCGCACATTTTACGAACGAATAAATGACATCTTGTACACGTTATGGCAATATATGACGGTGTATGAACCCTCAACTTTTTTTTGGGTTTTGTAAATGGATCGAACAATCTACGCGGCCCTGCACAAGTGGTCACAATCCCCACAGCGAAAACCTCTTATCTTGCAGGGGGCTCGCCAGGTGGGGAAGACTCACGCATTGAAGTGGCTCGGTGAAACGCATTACGAAAATACGATCAGCCTAAACTTTGAAAAAGAGCCACTACTTAAATCACTCTTTGACGAAAGCCTGGCCCCCGACGTGTTAGTGCCAAAAATATCTTCCTATTTTGGAAGTAAGATTACGCCTGGAAAAACTCTAGTAATTTTTGACGAGATACAAGAATGCAAGCTCGCTCTAAACTCGTTGAAGTATTTTTGCGAAGACGCTCCCGAGCACCATATTGCGGCGGCGGGTTCCTTGCTTGGCGTAAGGGTGTCGAAGGGCAGTTCATTTCCAGTCGGCAAAGTTGACTTTCTTGAAATGCACCCCCTTAGCTTTTCTGAGTTTCTTAAAGCCAATCAATGCGCAGCCCTTCAGGAAATGCTGGAGAAAAATCAAGACTTACAGCCTCTATCTGATGCCTTTCATCAGAAATTATTGAATCAGTTTCGGAATTATTTGATCGTAGGTGGTATGCCTGAGGCTGTAGAACGGTACGTAAAATCTCAGGATTTTCAGGAGGCGCGAAAAGTACAGGAAGCCATTTTGAAAGCCTATGAGAATGACTTTTCCAAGTATGCTGAGACCACCTCTATTCCAAAAATTTTTCTTATCTGGAATTCGATACCCACACACCTGGCTCGTGAGAATAAAAGGTTTATATTTTCTGCCCTTAAAAAAGGTGCTAGAGGGCGTGACTTCGAGTCTGCCCTAACTTGGCTTGCGAATGCGGGTCTGATCCATTTTTGCAACCGTATAACAAAACCCGCCTTTCCCCTTAAAGCCTACAACGACCCGGGGATCTTTAAGGCCTACGGACTAGATACTGGACTGATGGGGGCCATGGCCAACCTGCCAACCGAGATTCTTTTTAGAGGCTCGCGCATTTTTCAAGAATTTAACGGTGCCTTTATTGAAAACTTCGTTGCGCAAGAATTGATTGTCCATGGCTTTTCTCTGCACTATTGGGAAAGTGAAGGCCGCGCAGAGGTGGACTTTATAGCGCAAACTAAAGATGCTTTGGTTCCTGTGGAGGTGAAGGCTGGTGTAAATGTTAAAAGTAAATCCCTTCAAAGCTTTCATCAAAAGTTTCCGGAAATCATACCGATTTACCGAGCCAACTTGCAGAATTTTCAGAAAAATAAACCTATTGAGAACCTTCCGCTCTATGCCGCCATTCAGGTTCTCGGAAATTTCGCCAACAAATAATCTACGCTGCATCCCGCGGATCGAGGGGATTTATGTAAAGATTTCATAAATATCAAAGAAAACCATAAATTATCATGATTTATTGTTGATATTTATGAATTTTTAACATATGAGGAGTAGACTCGCGGCCCGTCATCTCGACGTTTTTTTGTAATGTTTCCAGTGTCGTATTTTGAGGGGGAATCCATCAATGAGTGCAGGAAGTGTGACACAAAGTTTGACCGGTGCTGGTGATATTCTGGTGATCGAAGACGAGACAGATATTCGGGAAATCATACAGTTTAATCTGGAAAAAGAGGGTTTTCGCGTTCGAACCGCGCGCAATGGCGAGGAAGGGCTGCAAATGGCTCTGGCAAATCCTCCCGGTCTTGTGTTGATGGATATCATGATGCCGATTTGTGATGGTTTGACGGCATTGCGCAAAATGCGCGAATCATCAAGTCCTCTGAAATCCACTCCTGTGATCATGCTGACCGCCAAGGGCGAAGAAAGTGATATCGTCGTGGGGTTGGAGCTTGGCGCAGATGATTATGTGGTGAAGCCATTCAGCCCCAAAGAACTGGTCGCCCGCATTCGGGCTGTGGCACGGCGCGCGTCCACAGATGATCGGGCGGGGGCAGTGGCAGGTGATTCTGCGCTGAATCACGCAAAAATCAAAGTAGGACCCATTGCAATGGATCTCGAAAGGCATGTGGCTTGGAGTCATGGGCGGCCGCTGGTTTTGACTTTGGCTGAGTTTAATCTGTTGCGCACGTTAATCAGCAAGCCGGGGCGAGTGTTTACGCGCGATCAAATTTTGGAGAAAATCGCGGGGGCTGACACGTTTGTCATTGATCGTAATGTGGACGTGCACGTTCGTGCGGTGCGCAAAAAGCTTGAAGGTGATGGTGACTTCATCCAGACCGTTCGGGGGGTTGGTTACAAGTGCAAGGAAGTGTGAATCGAGTCACAAGACCAAGCGTCCGATCTGTATTTCGCAGTGACATGCTGTGGAAAATCTATGGGACAATTTCGGTGTCGATTTTGGTCGCTCTGGCAACGGCTGCGGTCGTTTTCTTGTACCGTTATCCGCTGCTGCAGGCTGCCGAAGCATACGAGATTTTGATTTCCCTCATGGTGGCGGTGATGGCAGGAGCCGGTGTCGCTTTAGCTCTTGGTTTTTGGCTCGCTCGTGGTGTCAAGAAATCCCTGACAGAGCTCACGAGTGTCGCGCAAAGTCTGACGTGTGGTGATTTTTCCGCGCGCGTGAAGAAGCTCAGTGATGATGAATTTGGACTTCTTGGTTTGACGTTGAATTTGCTCGGAGAGGAAATTGCCGAGCGTATGGCGACGTTGAGTCAAGAGCGGACGCAGCTAGCAGCCCTTTTTGGTGGCATGGTCGAGGGCATTGTAGCGATAGGAGATGATGACCGCGTGCTGTTCGCCAATGGCGCCGCGGACCGACTGCTGAAGGCCCAAGCGAGTACCTCGCGTTCTAAACAGATTTCAGAGGTGCCAGGTTTGGGAATCATTTTGCCGCTTGTGATTCAGTGCCGCACGGAGAAGAAACGTAAGCACATCGAGTTGACACTGGGCGACGGCGAAGGCGTGGTCTCACTTGAAACTCATGCATCTCCGTTTAAGGGTGAGCAGAATGCGGGCGTTGTCGTCGTTTTGCATGATGTGACAGAGTTGCGACGACTTGAAAGAGTGCGGCGAGATTTTGTGGCCAATGTCAGTCATGAGTTGAAGACGCCTCTGACCAGTATCAAGGGTTATTTGGAAACTCTACAAAACGGCGCAAAGCAAGAGCCTGAAGTTCTTGATCGTTTCTTGCATCGCATTGATGCCAATGTGGGGCGGCTGGTTGAATTAGTGCAAGATATCTTGTCTTTGGCCCGTGTGGAAGCCCAGGATGGGACGCTGCGTCGCGCCGCTGTTGATTTGTCCGGCATAGCCCGGCAGTCTCTCATCCAGCATGAGCATTCGGTCACCAAAAAGAATATTGCCCTTAAGGTGCAGATGGATGACAACGTTGTGGTCCAAGGCGATCGTGAGGCCGTCCGGCAGGTGATTGATAACCTGCTTGTGAATGCCATTAAATATACGCCGGAGGGTGGGTCCGTAACTCTTGGGATCAAAAGAGACCAAAGCAACGCAATTTTGCGGGTGATGGATACCGGTGTGGGTATTCCTGTAGAACACCATGGTCGTATCTTTGAGCGTTTTTACCGCGTCGATAAACATCGGAATCGGGAAGATGGTGGAACAGGATTAGGGCTATCGATTGTGAAGCATCTGGTGCATTCGATGAACGGCAAAGTGAGCGTTGAGAGTGAACCTGGACGTGGCAGTACATTTCTGGTCCAGATGAATTTGCATCAGTAGAGTCGTGCCGTTTGATGCGATGGCTATCGCTAAACTGACCATAACCCAGACCATAACCCAGACCAAATAAGCAAACGTGGCGCGAGATTTTGGCCAATCGGCCAAAAATCGAGTAGACTATGGGATGTCGGCTTTTTTCTTTTTGATCCTCCAGCACACGAATAGGAGATAACCATGCGCCGCTCGATTTTGCTTACGGCAGCAGGACTTTCTGCGTTTTTATTTATGGGACACGCGCGCGAACGGCTGCCGGTCACCATTGTGCCTTCGAGTATCGTACGTGGTCTTTTGGATCAAGGTCATCAGTTGCTATTTGAGGAAAACGGCATTGCGGTGATGCGGCGCAGCGAAGCAGTGGATCAGGATTTTGCTCACTTGTACGTGGTTCGTATGCCCGGCAAACAGTCCCTGCCATTTTTTGTAGAGCGTCTTGGTGAAGTGGTTCATTTCGAAGCCGGACAATTCGCCCTCATGCGCGTGGACGAAGAGTATAAAGTGGCGACGCTCTCGCATTTGATGCACCACGAGGGTATTGCCTGTGGTGCCCTGATGAGGCTTGAGGGCGACGTCATGGTGCGTGAAGTTCCGCAAGGAAGCGGCGATCCTGTTGTTCCCGTGGCCACCGAGATCACAGAAGTCCGTTCAATGGTGGCGATGGTCAATACCGAGAATCTGCGCGCGATGATTCAGGAGCTGAGTGACATCCCCACAAGATTTCACTCCTCGCCGACCGGGCAAGAGGTTCCGAGGCTGCTCAAAGCCAAATACGAAACATTGGCATCGGGGCGATCTGATGTCACGGTGTCTACCTTTGATCACGGTAACAAGACATCTCAAGATAGTCTTGTCGTGAGGATTGAGGGTCGTTCGAGACCTGATGAAATTGTGATTCTTGGCAGTCACATCGACAGTGTCAATTGGCAGAGTGTTTCTGGTGCTCGTTCACCCGGCGCTGATGATAATGCCAGTGGTACGGCGACTAATTTTGAAATTTTCCGTGTGTTGATGGAAAGCGGACTGAGACCCGAACGCACGATTGAGATTCACGGATATGCGGCGGAAGAAATGGGGCTGGTGGGTAGCCAGGATATGGCGCAGCGCTACAAAGCTGCGGGTAAAAATGTCGTCACCATGGTTCAGCATGATATGAATCTATACAAAGCGCAGGGATCTCCGGATAAGATATGGTTTGTGACGAACAATACTGTGGACTCATTCAACACATCACTAGGGGCGCTGATCGATCGGTATGTGGGAGTTCCTTGGGGCAAAAAAAGCCTGTCGGGCGGTGACAGTGATCATACATCATGGAAGCGCCAAGGTTTTGTGACGTCATTTCCGTTTGAGGACCCGGGATCTTACAACAATCAGATCCATACCGCGAGGGACTCGCTTGATGTTGCTGACGCACTGGGGCAGGTGACTGCGTTTGCAAAACTCGGATTGGCCTATCTTGGCCATTATGCGGGCTTGTAATCGAAGCGGGTTTTGGCTCTACGCAAAATCGTGTTAAAATATTCCGGAAGTCCGGAGGTTTGCGTGGCGCTTGATGATCTCGAAAAAAAATTGATCTCTGAGGAAGAAGAGCTTCTACGCAAGGTTCTTGATGGGCTGCGCATTGCGCGCGGAAAATCCCGGCTCGACCTTCATGACGCAGGCCAAAGGCTTGCGCAATTGCGAGAGCAGGCGGCTTCTGCTCGCGCCGAAGATCTGCCGGCATTGTTTGACCAGATGAATAATCAGCGGGCCCTCATTGAGCAGACTACGTTCGACGAATTGCCTGATGAACGATCACCCTATTTTGCGCATCTGCAATTGGAAGAAGCGGGTAAAGTAAAAGATATACTGCTTGGTTATCGAAGTTTTCTTGATGTGACGGGTGTGCCTGTGAACGATTGGCGGAATGCACCCATTGCCTCCGTTTTTTTTAATTATCGCCAGGGCGAGGACTACGAGGCGGAGTTGCCGGGCCGCATCGCGCGGGGTGTTGTCAAAAAAAGACATCTTTTGACCATCAGGGATGGGGTGTTGGTTTTTGTCGGTACTCCTGAGATGTCTTATCGTAAAAACGCCGATGGCGCATGGGAGAGAGATCAAGGGGGGCTTGCGCCTCGACTGTCTGGCGGGAGTGGTACTGCCAGCCGTGGGTTTGCCCTCGGAACGGGGCAAAGTGGTCGGCCATCACCTGAAATCTCTGCTTTGCTGGATTCAAGTCAATATTCTGCTTTGTCGACCCATGAGGATGATCCGGTATTGATTCTTGGTGGAGCGGGTTGTGGTAAGACAACCGTTGCTCTGCATCGTTTGGCGACGTTGAATTACCGGGACCCTCATCGTTTTGCTCAGCATAAGATGGCAGTGATTGTGCCGGATGAGGGTTTGGTGCGCCTTAGCAAGAAGTTACTGGATAGCCTGGGGTTAGGCCGGGTACTTGTGAGTTCATTTGATCGTTTCTTCCCGGAGCGAGTCTTTAAAGTGATTCGTAAACTACCGCACAAGATCTGTGAAAGCCCTCCGAGTTCAGTGACCTATTTCAAGCGTCACCCGGCGTTACGTTTGGCGTTGAGGGAATTTATTGAACTTCAAGCTAAGGAATTTTCGCATGAGATCCTCGCCAAGGCGCCAGATGGCGCTGAGTCAGCCCGCGCGTTGACTGAAGATCCCAGTGTGCCATTGACAAAGAGACTGGCCAAGGCGAGAAAAATTTATGAGCGCGATATGGATCCGTCGGTCTCACGGGCTGATATAAAAGTGTTCCCTGAATTGGAGCGTCGCCTTCTCGATATTGCGAAGGATCGCATTGATTTCTTTATGAATAAAGATTTGCTTCGTCGAGTGGTTGCGTTGGCACAGGGGCAGATTCCTTTATCTGCTGTTGATATGGTTTACCGGCACAGTGCCGATCAGTTTGCTGATCCTGCGGCCAAGCGTTACGCCGGGGTCGATCTCGATAAACTTGAGACTGTGGACGGGGGGAGTCTTGCAGATGAGTTTGTCGATGACATAGCCCAAACCATCGACCCAGAAGATTTTGCGATTGTTTATGAGTTGCGTCGTTTGAAGCTTGGCATAAAGCGTGGTGATGAGGAGGGATTACATCAATTTTCTCACTTGGTGATAGACGAGGCCCAAGATCTGGCCCCAATTGAGCTTGCGGCTTTGGGTGCGGCTTTGACCATGAATGGATCAGTCACCATTGCAGGAGACAGTGCACAGCAGATTGATCCATCGACCACCTTTGATTCTTGGGATGCGGTTTTGGATCAAATTGGGGTACCACGGGTGCAAGCTCAGCATTTGACGACCACTTACCGTTCACCAAAGCCGGTTGCCGAGTTTGCGCATAAAGTGCTGGGTCGGTATGCGCCGCGAGAGATGCCTAAATCAATTAAAGACGGTGTGCCCGTTACGGTGACGCTTTGTCCCAACGAAGGACACCTGATGATGTCCTTGGCAGATACCTTAAGTGATCTGATGGTTGCGGAGCCCCTGGCGTCCGTGGCTGTGATCACGCGAAACCAAGATAACGCGGAGCGGATTTTTAAGATGCTGTCGGATGTTCCAAAAGCACGACTCATCGTGGATGGGGCTTTTGATTTTCGTCCGGGAGTTGATGTTGTTGAGGTCAGTCAGGTCAAGGGACTCGAATTTGACTACGTGGTGATTCCGGATGCAACGCCAAATTCCTATCCGGACACTCCGGAGGCCCGGCGACTGTTGCATGTGGCCGCCACGAGAGCGATTCATCAGCTTTGGGTGATGTCGATCACTCTACTTTCAAAGATTGTGCCTGACGCGAGCGGCGCAGCATCCCCACAATGATCGGAAGCGTGATAAACCAATAGAGCCAGAGTCCCTGATGGCGCGTTGAATCGTGTCCAAGGATCGTGCCACAGCCAATGAGCTCTTTCGACTCGCCGTCAACAACCGCTGGGTCCGGGTAAAGGTAGATGGCTCCTGCTTTGTCGTCTGCTGATAGTCGGTAGCTGCTGCCTGATCGGGAGTAGCTCATGATGGCGTTGTAGTTCGTGTGCGGATGGCCAAGGCCAACGCAATGGCCGAGTTCATGGGTGAGAGTTTCTATCAGATTCAATGCTGTGGTTTTAATGTTACAGATGACGATGTCACAGTCAGAAATGATATTACCGTCTTTATCGTTGCTTGGAGCAGCGTACGCAGCGACGGTGGCACTTGGACAGTTTTTAACAATCATGTTGTTGATGAGATCAGCTTTGTCGGCAGTGAGCACAGAAGTCTCTGTCTGCATTTGAAACCGCAGGTAGGAGCCTCGGACCGTGTTCCATTGATCCATGGCTTCTTGGATCAGAATCGGGGTCAATTCCTCATCCGTATAGTTGTTATAGGCTCCATCTTTGAATTTATCTTTTCCTGTGATGGACGGCGCGCTGTTGGCTGTAGACCAATGGAATACGGCATCAGGAGCTTCCACAGAAACTGGAAGACGTTGCGTGTTCTTTCCCAGCAGAACAAATCCTGTCAAAAATGGAGCACATAATAGACAAACGGCGGACATTTTCATGATGAAATCTCCTCAAAGTGCGATGCCAAAACTCATTCTGAGTGCGTAGGGATGAATGATGCCCACAGACGTAAGTCCGAGGGCTTGTTTATATTCAAACCCGAATTTGAACGTCGATCCGATTTCCCAACCAAATGAAGAGTAGGGGCCAATACCGACGCCATTGGCATCAATGATGACACCGCCGCCAAGGCCGACGTAGAAGCGATCCATCTGATGGCGTTTTCCGATCAGAAGTCCAGGTACGATGCTGAGGCTGGTTTCCCATTTGCTATCGGTGATCCAAGCTGCCTCGGTATCGGCCGCTGAAGGGGGAAGACTGAGAGGATTAGACCCTCCCGTGCCCGCCGATGCTGGTCCAAATCGCAGCATGAGTGTTCCCGCCAGCGACGATGAGGACAGGGACAAAAGTGTTGTTATGAATAATAATCGCGAGAGCTTGGGAAACCGTTGATTGGGAGAGTGCGTCATGTAGAGGAGCTCCTGTCAAAAAGCGACGCCGGCGCTAAGGCCCAGCACCTGTTTGCGCCCCGTGACAAGTGCGAGCATCGCTCCTCCTGCTGGAAATAGATGCGCGTCCCACGAAGCATTGATCGTTACCGATTTGATCGCGAGGAGATCATAAGAAAGACCAAGGTAAACACCGGCATTGGTGCTTGTCGCTGACGCGTTATCTTCGGGATAGTCTTTGAATTTTAATTCTGTGGTTTCACTGAGGACCGTGAGTCCGGCGGCACCACGCAGAGTCTTACCGCCAAAAAGGTCAAATCGCTTGGCCGCCGTCAGCATATGGTTCGTTTCTGTGACAGGGCCTTGGGTGCGTCCCCAATAATAGGTCCGTCCCATCCATCCATTGGAAAAACCAAGCTGGGCGATGGCAACACCGTGTCCTCGATCATCGCCATTTTCGACCGTGCCACCACCCAAGGACAGGTCCAGTGCCACAGCGGATTCTTCGAGTGCCCCTAGACTTAGACTCATCAAAAGCAGTACCCTGATAGAGTCGCTGATTCTATGGATAGCTAATTTTTTTACCAGTGAGAATCTGTCATGTCGCATTCAGGTACCTCAGAAAAATCTGAAACTCTGGTTCGAAGCGAGGCCGCCATGTTGCCTCTGGAACAAATTCGTCTCTACTCGGTGACTGATTTCGCAGTTCACACGAATCAAGATGGCTCACTGCTGCTGTTCAAGCCTCCCGGACATCAGTGGTCATCTGCAGACCGCAGCACGCTCATCGGTGGAGGACATATCACTCTCTATTATCATACCCGAGATTCGGCCAAAGTGAATGCGTACCTGAAATACGCTCACT
>JBILMN010000102.1:0-10661 GCA_044375465.1 Oligoflexales bacterium
GACAATCCAGCGAGCGCAGAAGACCCGACCCCTTCGGCTCGAGGTGATAGGATCTTTCGCCTTTGGGTCGGAGCTCCTTTACTGGAGAGCAGCCGTGTTATCTCCGTGTTAGAGTCCTTATCAATCCTCAGTGATACGGTCATATCACTCATCACATTGGTGGCACTGCGCATCCGCGTCACCATCCAGTCCACCGGTAGCAGCAATGGTAGAATCTCGGCAGGAAGTCCAGCCGTTGCCAGCACCAGGGAAAGAGCGATGATCTCATCTTCAGAAAAACCACCGACTCCGAAGGTGGCTAGCACACAACCAAGAGCCATCCCGAGTTGATGCCCTAAAGTCCAATCAAATCCTGCCGCCTGTGCTATCATCAAGACGGCTGCAACCTCGTAGAGCAGGATCCCATCGTTATTAAAATTTGTCCCGACACAGGCACCAAGCCGCGATGACCCTAGCCGAACCTTGAGATCATTAAGGGCCTCCAAAGTTATTGGCAACGTAGCGAGACTACTATTCACACCAAAAGCAAACACGACGGGCCGACGTGCTGCACGCCCGAACCATGATAACCTCTTTCGAGTCCAAAAATAAATCCATCCATGATAGATCAGGATAATCTGCAGCAGCATCCCCCCGACACAGATGAGCACATAAACGCCTAGACCTTTGAACACTCCAACAATATGCTCACCCGTAGCTTTTGCAACGGCTGCAAAAATTGCAACGGGCATGATCGTCATCAACACCACCATCATCTGCGCCACGACTGATAGTGCAACATCAATCACCCCGCGTAGGCGTAGATACCAATCCTGAGCACCAGAGTCCTTGAGACCTGTTCAACGCAGGGCAAAGCCAATGAGCAGAGATAAAACTAAAATAGCGGGAAGATTATTGGTGACAAATGGCCCTACTACGGACTCAGGCACCAAAGCCTTCAACGCGTCTAGCCATGTCACCTGATTTTTTGGTTAGATGTTGGGCTTGCCAACAGAATACTAAATTTTGATCCGGCATGGATGGCTCTCAATCTTAATATGCTGCATGCTGGGCAAGTCACGGAGCAATTTGTCGCACAGCACCTTCAGTGATGGCACGGCGCAGGATCCTCGCCCGCACTACATTATTGGGCTCGTAATGGCAAAACGAAGAATGCCGAAAACTAGTGTCATTGCCTCTTTATATTATCGGTCAAATGCGACGGCTGATGGAATCTCAGCTCCGATAGCGCAACAGAAAACCGCTTTATTGGGCCGGTGACTCATCGAAAATGACGAAGGACTGACTCGCCTCCTTGAGCATCACCATGGTCATTTCCTTTTTAAGCCCGTCAGTTCGGACCGGATTTATTACGCCACATGGAATACATACCCGCCAGAGAGACGAATGCGAGAAACGCTAACACGATCGCATATGGCCAGGCACAGAACTTTACGGCATCCCAAAATCCTCATGACTCGCCTTTATGGATCTTGAGAATATAACGGACAGATTGAATGGCCATCATGGCAAGACCGACAAAAATAAACCATAGACCGGCGATTCCGCCTTCACCTGGAGCGTTTGTCAGGGGGTATATAACAATAAACAAGACGAGCCCTATGAGTGACGGCAACCAAGCTCCCCCCACCGAGATCCAGTAACCGGCAGACATCAGTAATCAGAAGTCCTTGCTCGTAAAGAATATCGCAATGACGCTGGATACCAGGAATAGACATACAAAAAACACACCGCCCGGTGCCGAGTCCTCAAAGATAATTTTTATAGCCCCTTAATGGACTGTGACGATCCTGTGACCTCTAGCCATCCCATCAACAAAAGCATTGCGGCCCAGTAGCCATGGATACCCTGCCCTGAAACGACCTTGATTGCATGCTGAGCCATGAAGCTATGGTGTCTGAAATCCTCCCGGCGGGAGGTATCTGAAATATGAACCTCAACAAACGGCAGGCCAAGTCCCACCAAACGGTCCGCAATTGCCAGACTTGTGTGCGTCCACGCTCCAGCGTTGATCAGAGCACCATCATAGGGCTTGCTGATCTCTTTGAGAAATTGGGCCTCATCATTGGTCTGAAAAAACGAAAGTTTCACCCGAGCAGTGAACACAGCTTCCAAGGTTGCCTGTCTGAGATTTTTGCGCAAAAGATTTTCCAGCGTCTTCAAGTTATCGTGCCCGTATATTTCGGGCTCCCGACGTCCAAGCAAATCGAGATTCACACCGTTTGCAACCAGGATATGCAGCGACCGGCTCTTACTGCGAGGGGACGACGCGGTCTTGAGGTTGCCATTTTGGTTATTTTTTTTATGATTTTTTTGCTCTTTTCGCGTCGTTTTTGGCATCCGTGGCTCCAACGATTGCTCCGGAAATGTTCAAGACTCCCATTTACATAAGACTGCTCAGTGGAATCTTTGATTCAGCGGCTTTTGTTCGTGATTTCAATCAAGACTTTTTGTCAATATTTTTGTCAATATTTTTTTCAATTTTTGTCAATACTTTCAAGCAATCCATTCAAAAATCGCATCTGCCGATCGATAATCTCAACCACTTCCATCCGCTCATAGATCACCGGATCATTTTCAAGATCCTCTTGTCGTTGCTCCTTGTCGAGTCGCGCCAACTCGGACACTTTGAGGCGAATCAGGTCATTATGCGGAGCCATCCGCAGAAGGCGGCGATAAATCGCCAGAGCCTTACCGTAAAAACCCTGTTTCGCGTAAATCTCTGCCAGCGTTGTGGAGTCAAGCTCCACGTGCCCTTTCCCTCCCACAGGCTCGCCAGCAGACAGGGCACCCGGCGCAAAGACTTCGGGCAGTGGCACCACATGAAATTTTTCAATGTGTTTTCGTGTCGCGTCATCCAATTCATATTCGAGAATGAATTTTTTTCCGCGCACCCGTTGGTCGTCCGCTAGCTTCAAGTCTTTGGGAATCGCCCGCTCCGACATCGCCATCACATCATCGGGTCTCGGCAGGCGCAAATCAATACCACGCCCCACCAGATCTGTGGTGTATGATTCACGGGTCAACGCGATGCCGTCCAGATCAAGACGTTCCATCAGGCGTTTGATTTCCGGATCAACACCCTGTTGGACACGCAGTTGCTGAAAGGATTTTCTAACGGTTGTTTCATCACCAAGTAACAATCCCAGCTTGAATTGGAGTTTCTGCGCCAGCACGTTGTCGGTCAAAGGATTCGGAGCTCGTCCCAGAGCGTTCCAGGCATCAAGCACCAAGCCACGCTGAAACAATTCACGGGCCAAAACCACGCGCGCAACCGCAAATCCGGGATGATCTTGCACACCCTGATGCAAAAGCTCCAAGGACTCATCAATCAGCTGGTGATTTCTCAGAATCTCGCTCAGGGGCAGGAATTGGCGACCGGAAGGATCTTCCTCAAATCGGCGCAAGATTTCGGACTCCGCGCGCGATAGCGGCAGCTGACGCACCATTTTTATCCATGTTGCCGCGTCGATCCCCATGCCTGTCATCACTCCAGTGTGACCGAAAATTTTGTCGCCGGGACGGTATTGTCGTCATACAACATCCCTGGCACCAGGATACCAATCTGCACATCCTGTTCATAGCAAGTCGGCGAGAACTGCACCTCGGCGACCCCACAGGTATCCGTACACCACTCACTGGAATCTGATGTTACCTCTAAATAGCCTTGCACCTGCGGCGTGAATGCGATCCCTGCTGCAGGCAGGCGCTTGGCTGTTTGCACACCACTTGATGCGGATTGATCCCCCGTCGAGCTCCCAGCCGTGGTCTCACTCATATCCTGGTAGACAAAATACCTAAATGTTTGCGTGGGGAGAGTGGCACCAGCCTTACATTTACTGAAAGATAGTGCCGATGATAGTGGCAGGACCCGGAGATTTCCGCCACCAATAGGCCGTGACCCACAAGATTTCTTACAAACGCCATCAGCCGGGGCATTAGCGGTGCATGCCGTCAGAATAAAAACCATCAGAATATCACGACACATCACGAATCTCATGGGACTGCTCCGCTTACGTTGCTGGTTATTTCTGATCGCCATACTCATCACTCCAACTGTGTGGCCTCCTGGGTTCCCTGTTGCGACGCATTCACTGGGGATACCGGGGTATTTGATTGCTGGCTCGCAGCCTTTTGCGACTGGCTCTGGTTTTGCGGCTGGGACTGGGACTGGGACTGGGACTGGCTCTGTGACTGAGTGCCATTTGTTGCCTGATTTGACGCTTCAATATTCACCGCCACGGGTGCTGAAAGACTCTCGCCGTCATTGGCTGCGGCTCCTGCGTTTGCAGCATTAGCGCCAACAATCGTTGGCGTCACCATGATCAAAAGATCCTTTTTATTATCAGCTTTATCGGTTGAACGGAACAGCGCACCAATCAACGGAATACTGGACAAAATAGGGACCGATCGCTGACTGACGCTCACCTCGGAGGAGTAAAGCCCCCCGATCACCGCCGTCTCGCCGCTGCGCTTTAACAGGGTGGTTTGTAGCTGTCTGGTGTTTTTTGACGCTGCCGCCCCATCTGACTTCTTCGGCGAATCACCCTTGATGTCGATCTTCATCTGCACTGCGCCATCAGCCGTGATATGAGGCGTCACGGATAATGACAGAGTGTACTCAACAGACTGCAACCCCCCAGCACCGCCAATACCAGGGAGAGTCTGGATAAAATCAATACTACCTGCTGTCACCAGGGCTTTTTCGTTATCTTGAACCACGACGTCCTGAGTTTGCAGGGTTTCTGCTTTTCGTTTGGTTTCATACATTCGCAGTTTCAGATCCAATGCCAGCATATTATTGATTGATCCAAAATGGAGTGCTGCGTTGCCTCCGCGTTCAGTCGCTCCACCAGGATCAATGGCAAAGCCAGACGAAAGGGAGTTGGGAAATGGCAACGATCCAAAGCCAAGGCCACGGCCTGCGTCGTAAGTCAAACCTCCAGACCAATTCACACCCAGCCCATTGGCAATGTCATTGGAGACCTCTACAAGTCTTGACGCAATGCGGACTTGGGGAGTTTGGGCATCAAGCCTTGTCAACAAAGCCTTAATGGTGCTGAGCACATTGGGCGTTGCTTCGACGATCACGGCATTGGAACGAGGATCGGCTTGCGCCTTGAAACGGTCATAATTTCTCTTTTGCGCAATATTTGCACTATCGGCCTTGGGCAACATGGACTGCGCAAGCTTGGCGGCATCATCGGCCTTTGCATAGTTCAGGGGCATGACAAGAATCTTTGTCGGAATCAAAGCCTCTGTTGCCTGCCTCGCCCTGTCTTCGGCGTCTTTATCTGCAGCGAATGTTGCCAAAGAATCAATCCGGACCAAGCCGGGCGCAATTTCCTGCATGCCAATTCTATTGGACTCCAATACGGCCTTTAGAGCGACATCCCACGGCACGTTTTTCAAGGATATGCTGGTTTTTTTATTTCCAACCTCTGGCGCGATGATGAAGTTAATCCCACTTTCGGATGCGATCATGCGAATGATCTGCCCTACAGGAGCGTCGCGAAAATCAAGTCGAATGACCTTCTTAGCAGATGATTGATTAACAGGGGTCGATCCCGCCGCAACACCCATCACATCGCCCCCTGCCGTAGCGACACTTTGAGCTCCGACCTCCTGACCGATTGGGGTTTCAGGCAAATCCTCGACGAGATCAGCCCCGGGTGGCGGCTCCACAGGAAACTCGGCCTGAGCGACCGCAAGCACTGCATAAGTTTTCTCCGTCCAAGGTTTTTTGGACTCATTCTTAAGCATCTGCTCACCGCCAGCTGGCACCAGCTCCTTGCTTGAGTCGGCCTTTGGCACCAAAGGCTGACCTTTCTCCGTTGGGTCTTTAAAAACTTCGGCACCATGGTCAGGAACGTAAGCGGCGCGGTGTCGCCCGGTCTTCTCTGCCTGAATAGACTTATCAGTATTGGCAGTATGATTTGCATCGACCGTTAGTCCTGGTTGATCATCTTTGACAATTTCAGCGGTTGCCACAGGCCTCGCGTCAGATTTTGGGGCAAACCAATGTTCAGGAATCTCAAAACTCAACATCAAGCCGCCCTTTTTTGCCAAAATACGAGGCTGCACCAAATCCCTGAGGGTCAAGACCACGTCTGTATAACGATGTCCTGCATCCGGACGCAATCGGATATAGGCCACAGGTGAACGAAATTCCGAAGCGTTGATGTCCCGACGAATCCGATGCCGCATGAGTGTATTGGCAAAACGCACCACCAATTCATTTTGACCAGCTCGGTTCACTTCCTGAAAGATACGGTAAGATGGCTCACCGGATAGAATCATCTGCACATCAAGCGTACGCTGTTCCTTGCGGTAGTCATAGCCAATCCAAGTCAATTTACTGGGCGCACCACTAGCCTGAGGATACTCAGTGACAGCCGCTGAATTTTCGGATTTTGATGCATCCGCTGCCGCCGACGCTGGAGGCATGGCCGTTGCAGGCTGGTTCACAGAATTTGGCGTGAGATCACCTGGAATTGCCGCCATATTTTGGATGTTCGAAGCCGGCGGCGGTGGCTCCACAAGATTGCCCCCACCAACGTTTGCACTGTTGATACCACCAGACTGGTTTGGCGCAAGATTTGCCCCAGATTCTGCCCCAGATTCTGCTTCAGCTTCTGCATTATAGTCCCCGTTCGCTCCGCCTTGAACAGCATTGTTGGACGAGGCACCGGATTTCTGACCAGACTGGCTCAACTGACTCGCTTGACTCGACTGACTAACATTCGCAAATTGATTGGACGCCGCTTGCTGCTGTAATGAGTCATCATCACTGACACAGCTGAAAAACGAGCTCGTTATCAGCATGACGACGATCACACTCTTAAAACAACCACGATTTGTAGTAGCTAACATCATTCAACACCTCATTGGACTGCTGGAGCAGTCAAAGTTGAATTGGCACCCTCTTGCTTTTCGCTCACCGCAGGCGTCAACCCGCCTTCAGAGACCGGGACAGCAGTGACCGGCCTGTCGCTTACTGCTCCCTGAGGAGCAGATGCTTGAACCCTGACTCGATTTTTTAGCGTGCCGGGATCTTCCGTTGGAATGATCTCTGCCGCTGGGGCGATGACCGCATCGGATGACACCTCTGGCTTTTCGATCTCAGGGGCTGTTGCACCGGGCTTCAGGATCAAACGACCACCGACCAAACTGTCATCTTCTTTCGGCTTATCACTGCCCATATAAAGCGGTACATCGCGGTACTCTCTCGTTCCATCGGAACGTAATTTGAATTCACGCACCACCACCGCATCTGGCGTAATGGACATGATTCGGCCCCCACTATTGCCGGCGGGATCTCCAAGCTTTGTCTCAATACCTTGATTTGTGGGTGTCTGAATCAAGGCCTTCCAAACATGATCACCGCCCTCCCAGACACCAATCACAGCCAATTTGCTCAGCTCAAAAGATTGCAACGGATTAATGATCGGAATCTCCACATCATTGGGGCTCAATTCTTTTTGCACGCTACTTCGTGAGCGCACCACTTCAGGGATGAACGGATTTCGTCTGCGGCCGGACACGTATTGATAGTCTGCGCTTGGCTCAACAATATCCTCAACTCGCACCCCCTGCGTCACGGCATGGGCAGGATCCTCTTCAGACAGCCGCTTGGAAACACTATCCCATGACTGAGTTTGCGACATAGCCACGCTCAAACGAGGTTTCCTGCCGTCTGCCTCGGGAATTCTTTGTTTGCTCGAAGCGTTTGTTATTGTCGATAGATCCATTGGATCAGGACTCGTTTGAGAAGGTTTCGTGATTGCAGATTTGGTCGCAGAACTTTTGGGTGGCGATCCTGCGTTTTCGATTTTTTCTGATGACTGTTCGGCTGTTGCGAGATTCATTTTACGCGTCACAGGAATAACCCTCGACTTCGCGGTTCCCAATGACATCCCGTTTGTGACACCGCCAACCCTCTGCTGAGCTGGCACTTCTCCTGCCGGACGATCAATGCCGGCGTTGGTTGGCGATCCAAAGGCACACAGCGTGACAGCGGCAAACATCAGCAGACGCAGACTACGACGTTTCATAGCAACCCCTCCCCTTTGATCGAGGGCGCTGTCAGGATACGGCTCTGCGCTTTTGTTCCAGGCGTCGGCGCGGCATTCGTGGGGGTTGCGCCCTTGTCTCTATCTGCGGGATTCGGCGTCTGGCCATTCGATGGGTTTTTGTTCGCCTCCGCCAATTGATCGGGCGTTGCCATCTTATATAAGCTGAACTGCCCTTTAAGGATCACTTTGACCCGGTCGCGGGCAGCTACGGCCTGACGTTCCTCCAAAACAGCAGGATCGACGCCTATCGTCGCCTCATCGCTTGCGCGCGAATCCTCCTGCCGACTTGAACGACCGCGCTCAATGGACCAGGACTTTATATACATTCTGGATTTGCCGCCAGCGACGCGGTCGACCCATTCACACAACTGCGCGTAGTCTCTAGCCTCCGCCGTCATGGCAATGGGAACTTCGAGATATTTGTAGTCTTGCCCTTGAATGACCGAAGCCTGCGGTTCAAAAAATCGAATGTTCACTGACATCTCTTTTGAGATTTTTCCGACGTTACGCAGCACCTCATCGATGGCCACCTGCTCAGGAAGCCTTGACTCCGCTTTTTTTAGCTGTTCTTTTGTGAACTCAAGCTGCGCCTGAGTTTTTTCGAGGTTTTTGAGTTTATTCTCGGCCACCAGAAGCTTATCGGCAGCCGTTTTCTCCTGCAGCTCAGCCTGCTCATACTGCTCATCAACCTCGGTTGAATCATTGAAATACGCATAAATTCCTGGCAAAAGCGCCAACAAGGCGCAGATACCAAGCCGCTTGATAAGCTCAAGCTCTTTATAGCGTAATTTCAACTCATCAAGCACGTTTCCATCCTCTCACCGAAACTTGTCAACTAGAAATGTCCTAAAAATGCGCGTTCGCCCGCGGCGGCGGTTCCATGGCAATGCCTGGCACCATTGGTTTCTTTTCCACATGCCGACCAGACAGCTCAAAGCGCATTCTTGATTTAATGTCTTTGAAGAAGTCGTCTGGAATCTCTACGTACACTGCGTTTTTAAGCTTCAGATCATCAAATCCAATCTGCGTTCTAATATCGTCATTGACCGTCTCGGGATTCATAGACTCGCGCACGCCAAGCATATACTCGCCGATAAGAAGGCTGTCATTGGCGGCACCAAAAATGGTCACAAGACCATCGGTTGCATAGTCAAGGCGTTCATACCAAACACCCTGTATTGCGAGCGTCTGCAGCTGATCCATCGCAACCAATGGCTTGACCTTGCTGAGTTTTGATGTCGTGATGTTTTGTAACGCATGGATTTTTTGGTTAAGCTTGGCGATTTCAGGCTCTAGAGTTTCAAACTGTTTGAGAGCGGGACTTTTTGTCTCGAGCTCCTGCTCCCATCGCTCTTTTTTGGCCATGAGAGCCGTTGTTTCATGACGCTTGATATCGAGGTATGCTCCAGCGACATAATGCGCGATCAAGCCCAAGATCAACAAGACCGCGGCATCAGCAGCCCACCAATTCTTGTCTTCCAGCTCGCCAAAGGGACATAATTGGACCTTAATCATATGGCCACCTTATCGCCTTTCGCGCGAATCCCAAGTCCGATCGCAACGCCAAAGAATGGGCCAAGAGCCATCACCTGATCCAATTTAAACTTCCGGTCGTTGACCTGAACGCGTTGATAAGGATTCATAAAATAAACCTGGACGCCAAGCGCTTGAGCGATCGCGGCATCAAGACCCAATGTTCTGCTGCCCCCACCCGTCAGAAACGCGAATTTGACGCTTCCGACGCCATCAGCCTCGGGACTCGAGCCAAAAAAGGACACGATTTGCCGGATATCATTGACGATGACCTGTGACGTTTCATCAAGGATTCTGCGCAAGTCCTCTGGAACGCCGGATGGATTGTCCGAAGCACTGATCTTCAGGGACTCTGCACTTTCCCTTGGCAGGTTCATAGACTGCATAATGGCTGTTGTGTAGGCCTCACCACCTGTTGGCATCTCGTGATTGTAAATAAATCGCCCTTGGTCGACAAAGCTGACCTGCGTATGATTTGCGCCGACGGAAATGAGCGCGATGAGCCCATCGACGATTCCATAGTTCAATTCAAACATGTTGGCGATACTGAGCGGTGCGGCTTCAATAACACCAAGCAGCATCCCTGCCGACTTGACAATATCGACCACCTGCTCGACCACCTCTCGACGTGCTCCCGCCAACAAAACATCGACATCTTCGGGATGTCGCAAGGAGTTACCCATCTCGGCATAGTCATAATAAAGATCTGCAAGATCGAGCTGAAACGCCTGGGCGGCATGAAAGTTGACCTGTTCTTCGAGAGTCGCGTCTTTACCAGGAGTGATCCTCACACGTTTGAGCAACACACCGCTTCCCGATACGGAAACGCTTGCGCGACGTCCCTTAGCGCCAAGCCGACTCACGAGTTTTTTCAAGCCCGCAGCGACCGCTTGAACATCGACAATCGCACCATTTTCGATGGTCCCTCGCGGCAAAAGTTCCATTGCAAAATTCTTGAGCTTACGGTGTTCACCACGCCCGGAAAGCTCCAGCATCTTGATGGCTGAGCTACCGATATCGACGGCAATCAATGAATTGTCGAACAGCATAAAA
>JBILMN010000103.1:0-10602 GCA_044375465.1 Oligoflexales bacterium
CAAGGCCTTATGATCCCAGCGGATCCCCGTGTCCTGGCCGGCAACAATGATATTCTCGCCGCGGTGATTCAACTCGTCCCATACTTTAGTGGCGCCAACGCGTATGAGATTGGCTCCTGGACCCTTCGGTGATCGCAGTGATTGGGCAGTGGTGGAGGGTAGGATGTGACGGAGTTTAGGATTGCCCACGACTCGCAGCACGTCGTCTCTTTGCAGTATGGCCTCAAGTTGTGACTTGGTGGCATGATCGACCGCGATCATGTTGCTGATATGGTAGGAGCGGTACGGGAGTTTTTCGTTGCTAAGCCATTGAATCAAGTCCGCCTGAGAGGCTTTGGCTGTTTTCACCAGCGCATTAAAAACGGACTGTGTCCTCTTGGCGCGGTCCCGAATCTGAGGGGACTCGCCGAATGTAGCCTCATCTTTCAGATACACAAGAATTGTGGATGATGTTTTCGTGCCCGGGCCGGGGTTTCGTTCTACGATGCTTGACTGATACTGTTCCAAAAGCCAAGGAGATGCTTTTGAGAGCCAGTCTGGCCGAGCCGCCCAGGCTGTGGAAGATGCGCCCGCCAGTAGCAAGGTTCCGATGAGAGTCGTCCTCACGAGAGACGTTCCCATGAGAGACGTTCCCATGAGAGACGTACAGAGAGGGAATTTAATCACTGTCTTCAGTGGTTTCATGGCGACCTCCTTATCGCATGGGTCTTTGAGCTTTGAATATTTATAACAGGCATTCGATGGATCATCAACCTCATTGGAGGCAAGGCTCCAGACAACGAACGGACCGAGGAACACAGCACAGATGCAAACGAATGATCATCATTCATAGCATCATTTTTTTGCATTTAGACACCTGGTCCGGGAAATATTTCCGCCATGATTTTCTGAATCTCCTTGCGGATCCATTGATGCAGTGGACTCGTGTGGATTCTCTGATGCCAGATCATGTTCAGTCGAATGGGTGGGAGTTCCAGCGGAGGTTTGTGAACCTGTAAACCATAAATTTTTGACTGCTCTCGCGCCATGGATTGTGGCAATGTTACGCAGAAATCGGTTTCCGATATCAATTTACCCAGGACCTGAAACGTTGTGACGCCGGCCACGACCCGTCGTTTGCCACCGACTTTTGCCAGAGCAAGATCCACGATACCGGAAAGGTCTCCCTGTGGACTGGTCAAGATATGTGACAAGCGCTGAAAGGTCTTAAGATCAAGGGAGCCCTTGACGAGCGGATGGTTTTTGCGGATCAAAGTTAAGTATGGCTCGATGCCCGACATTTTCTGGTAGAAGCCCTCAGGTATATCCACGAAGAATCCAGCCAGAGCAAAGTCAATCGTCCCGCGCTCCATGTCGCTTTTGGGGAAACTGCCATCTGACGGACGACTGACAAGGACGACGTCGGGCGCCTGCCTGGCGAGTACTGCCAGTAGCTTCGGAAACAACATATATTCAATTAAGTCAGTGCCCACGATCGTCACGCGGCCCGTGGCCGTGCGCGGAGAAAACGCTTCGGCCTCTGATAGTGCCAATTCCAGGTTTGTCAGTGCGGTGATGACTTTAGGCGCCCAGATTTCGGCCCTTGGTGTCGGCGTGATGCCGCGTCCACTTCGGACAAAAACGTCATCGTGCATATCCTCTCGAAGACGCGCCAGGGCATGACTCAGGGCTGGCTGGCTCAGTCCGAGGCGTTTGGCGGCCTTGGTGACGTTGCGGTCCTCCCAGAGGGCGGCAAATATTCTTAATGAATTCAGGTCTCTGAGTGATTTATTCATTTTATTAATCGCTTATATCAAAACAATTCATTTTTATTATGCTACAACATCGCCGATAAGGCATCAAGACAAGGCGGTCTTGTCAGAGTCTTACAACCCGAACACATGATCAGGAGTTTATATGAGTGCACGAGATACAGGTGAATCCACACAGAAGACCATGAAAGCAATTGCATTTGACACGTTTGGCGATGCCAGCGTCCTTAAGGTCCAGGAGGTCGCGCGCCCCGACATAAAAGCCGGCGAGGTCCTCATAAGACTGAGTCACACGGCCGTGAATCCCGTCGACTGGAAAATCCGTATGGGCTATCTCAAAGACATGCTGCCCCATATCTTTCCGGTCATCCCTGGTTGGGACGCAGCTGGCGTGGTCGAGGCGGTCGGGGCTGGAGTTACGGGCTTTCAAGTCGGTGACCGAGTCGCTGCTTACGCGCGCCTTCCAGAAGTGCACAGTGGGACCTATGCGGAATACATCAGTCTCCCGGCACAGTTTCTTGCACACGTTGACCATAAGATCTCGTTTGATCAGGCCGCCGGTGTTCCTCTGGTTGCATTGACTGCGATGCAAGGGCTTTCTGATTACACAAAAATCAAAAAAGGTGACAATGTCTTGATCCTTAACGGTGCTGGTGGCGTCGGAAGTTTTGCAGTGCAATTCGCGCGTCAGATGGGAGCGACTGTGACCGCGACCACAGGAACCTCCAATGTTGGATATGTGAAGTCTCTTGGCGCTGATCACGTGATTGATTATTCGAAAGAATCCATCACGGACCGTGCAAAATCGATCGCTCCACGTGGATTTGATTTTGTGTTTGACGCCATCGGCGGGGACTCGCTCAAGACTGCGTTTAACCTCGTGAGAAAAGACGCGCAGATTGTCAGTATCGTCGACACTCCTGATGCTAGTGTGGCGAAATCCCTTGGAATCAAGGCTACGTTTCACTTCGTATATCCCGATGGATCTTCGCTGCAAAATATTTTTACCAGCTTGGCAGATGGTCGAACCAAATTGCCTGAATTCAGAGTGCTCCCGGTGACAGAGGCCCGCAAAGCGCATCTGGCAAGTGAGACTCACCGGACTCGTGGTAAAACAGTTTTGAAGATCGAGTTTTAATATGCGCCAGATGACGGACCTTCTTTCCAGAGACTCTGCCATTCGTTTTACGCGCACGATACTCAGTGAGGCAAGAGCCGTGGGGCTGCCCTTAGAGTCCAAAAGTGTCGATCATTTGTGCTTTAGAGTCGAACACGTTGATGACTATCGATTCGCTTGTAACCTGATCGCTTCAGGAACTGCCCATGATTTGCGAGGAACGCTACTGGCTGAATCGATGGTCAATGGTCGCCCCATTTCTGCTTTCAAACTTCATGAGTCATTGATCGTTGATGATCAAGTTGTTTCAGTGATTGAGATACCATCGCCCAAACAGGGAAGACACTATGCGACAGGATTTGAGCATATTGAAGTGGTCACAGCGATGAGCTTCGCGGAGCTGCGTCAACGGTTCCAGCATTTGACTTTCGAGGGGCCAGCTTCAGATAACTCTTTCAATCCAGAACTCGTCTGGCGTGCGTCACGAGGAACGGTGAAGTTTCATCATCAAACACTGGAACATGTCATCGAGTTAGAGCGATCGCAGGCGCAATCAGATGATCCGTTGAGTTGACGTCCCTATATAAGTTATTTGAGCTTTGAATATTTAAAACACGCCTTCGAGGGATCATCAACGTCGTCAAGAAGCGCAATCAGAATCTGTGCGTGTGTGTCGGGAAGAGGGCAAAGGGACCGGTATTTGGGGCATGGGCTATTCCATTCAATCTTGCTGAAAACAGGCCTTGGTCCACCGTCTGGATCTTCATTCATCTCAATTTTAAAAATCTTTTGGATCTTTAAGCGCATGGATGCCTCACGGCGGCGGGCGTCTTTTTGCTGCTTGCGTGCGGATGCAATCTGATCTTCGCTGTTGGTCAGTTGCTCGTGATAAAGTTTTATTTTTGAGTAAAGAACATCGCGTTCCGATAGAAGATCTGGGGAGTCATTGGTAGCTTGTAGTTTTGCTTTGATATGCCTCAGTTTTTTTTCATCGCGCTCAATTTGTGCTTTGGACTTGGTTCGAAAGTTCTCAGCTAACACCACAGCGTCGTCCGCTTGCCTCGCGTCGGCAAGTACAGCGCCATAACTGCCGCTTATGGTGCGGCGACAGCGCTCACGAAAGTTGATGCCTGGATCCTCTTCGGCAGGGGCGTTTTGGTATCCTATCGCCAAAAAAATGAGCAGAAGTGTGTAAAACCTCTCAAACACGGGATGTTTCTCCTTGGATGACTATGTGGAGTCTATTAGATTTACCCTCTGAATTCGAGGATAAATTTAGGGCGTCCTGGGGGGAGCTTAGGCATGCAAAAGAAGGAAAATTTCTTTTCTGATAATCCGGACATCGGTTTTCACTTTGATCACAAGATTGACTGGGAGACTTTGTTTGATCTAACGCTGGCTGAAGACCGTGAGGCGCTCGGCGTCAAGACGAAAGACGAGTATCAAAAAACCTTCAAAGACCTTCTGGAACAGGCGGGCGAGGTCATTGGCACAACACTTACAGCCAATCAGCTCAAGGTTGCCAAGGAAGATCTCCTCTTAAAAGACGGTGAGGTGGTGTTTCCGCCTGCGATGACCGAAAATATGCAGGTGATGAACGAGTTGGGCATCCAGGTAATGGGTATCGCCAGCCGTTTTGGCGGGCTAGCCAATCCCATCAGTGCCGAGCTTCCAGCGGTAGAAATGTTATACCGCGCCTGCCCGTCAACCTATCTTAATGTGACGTGGTATGGGCCCGTAGCTCGTGTGATCGATGAATTTGGCAATGATAGCCAAAAAGAACGGATCATCCCCCGGATTGCCAGTGGTGAGTGGAGTGGGAATATGGCGCTCACGGAACCTGATGCCGGGTCAGATCTGGGAGCCATCCGAACTTATGGCGAGAAACAGTCTGACGGGTCGTGGCGGCTTTACGGCTCCAAGCGATTTATCACTAATGGCAGTGGCCAGGTGTCTCTTGTGCTTGCCAAGAATTCCAAGGGCGCGATGGGGTTGCAAAACCTCAACCTCTATCTCTGTCTGCGCAAGAATGACGATGGCACCAGCAATTACCACGTCACGAAGTTAGAGGAAAAACCAGGACTTCATGGCTCACCCACCTGTGAACTGAAATATGATGGTTCCCATGCAGAGCTGATCGGAAAAGATGGTCATGGATTTCAATACATGTTGCACCTGATGAATGAGGCGCGGGTTGGCGTTGCATTCCAGGGGGTCGGTATCATGGAGGCCGTGCTTCGCTTAGCCCAAGATTATACGTCTCAGCGTCATGCTTGGGGGCGTCCGATCGCACAGCATGAGCTTTTGGTGGAGCGACTTCTTGATATGGAGGTCAGCTTGAAGGCGACGCGGTCCCTGTGTGCCCAAGCATCCAATGCGTTATCCATCTACCAAATGTCCAGCCGTAAACTGCGAGATGACAAGACTTTAACTCCTGAACTGAAGGAAAAAGTCAAAGACATTCGCAAACGCTACGAGCGTCGTCTGCGACGTTGGACCCCGTTAATCAAATTCTATGCTGCGGAACAGGCGTTTTATAATGCCCGTCAGTGCTTACAGATGCATGGTGGTTATGGTTTTACCTGTGAGTATCAGCCGGAGTGGTGGCTAAGGGAAAGCTTAATTCTGCCGGTTTACGAGGGTACAAGTCAGATTCAGGCGCTCATGTGCCTGAAGGATACGATGAAGGATATCATCCGGCGTCCAACCTCGTTTATTGAAAGTGCTCTGGGCTCACGCCTTGCTGGCCTCACCGAGCGCGACCCGCTGCAGCGTAAATTGGCCTATTTGAAAAAGGAGTTCAATGGCGCGATGGTGAATATCATCATTCAGCTCGTCAAAACCAACATGAAAGAAAGCATGGCTGATATCAGCCCGCTGGATATTCGCAGGATGATCAAAGTGATCACAAAAGACCTGGTGAAGTTCGAAAACCTGCGTCCTGCATTACTCCACGCCGAGCGCATTACGGAAATCAAAGCGTCCATTTGTATGGCCGAAAGTCTGATTGATGACGCAAGAATTGACTCGACGCGGACATGGCTAGCCGAACGCTGGCTCAACAAATCCACGCCGCGTGCGCAGATGTTGCGTGCGGAGATTGAATCTCAGGAACCCGTTTTGGCGCACCGGCTGGCCGAGATTCCCACCATGAACATGGCGGCACAAATGTCTGGTGGCTCAAAGTGATGGGCCTAACTCGCCGCCGCCTGCTCGTCATGGGCTCTTGGGCCTTCCTGACAGCCTCCTGCGTATCATTTCAGGACGCCCCGCCAAAACTCGATGGAGCGTCCCCTCAGGTCGAATTTGAGAAGCTGACAAGTTCCATGAAAACCCCGTGCAAGTCAGACCGGGACTGTGAATTTGTGCCGCTCGATGGGCCATGTTGCGTCTGTGGATTGGCGCGCTCCAAAAGATCCCGTCATCCATTGGACCGAACTCGTTTGGAGGCACTGTGCCAAGAGATGTCTTTGCAAATGGATGATGAAGACCTTGTCGGCTGTGATTGCGAATCTGACGCGCCGCCCGTCAAGTGTCTTGATGGATCTTGTCAGATTTGAGAAAGATTTCAGGTATCTAGCACGTACACAGGTGGTGTGTTCCTCAACGCGCAGGAGCAACCCTTCGTTTTTCAGCAACGGCAACGCGAAATAGACGTCGCAATTGATCGGTCACTGGACTCCATTGCGGTCGCGCCAGGCAGGTCAGATAATTTTTGGATCAACATACCTACAACGTTCCGCAAGAGCTCCCGCGTCAAGGATTCATTCCCTCCGACGAATTCGTTGGGTGGATTAAAGTAAGCAGAGTTCCAGGGGCGAGCTGTGATCTCCCTTGGCCACTTCGTGACTAAATGAGTGACTGCCAGTGACTGACATCAACTCCTTCACACCCAGTCCTGACCGGCATACCAAACACCAGCACTTAGACATCGAAGACATCGTCAAGCTCTCTTGATAAATGCCACGATTTTTAACTATTGTATTTTGAATAGCCCGAGCAGCGCGCCCGGTTCTACCAAATCATCAATAAACCACGCAGCGATGCTGGGCCACCAAGCGGCTACCGCAATATGATTTGGTATATGAACCAACTTCCGCGCGGTACGCCGCCCAAAACTCGAAGAGTCCCGGTCGGATATTGACTAAGCAGCAGCGTCAACCAACATTTTCGACGAAGAGCGAATAATGTCTATTGCTACTACACGTTGCTACCTGCTTCTTAAAACCCTACTATAGTTAGCTAGTTCCGTTGACGTAACCATCAACGGACCTATTCACTGCAACTGAATTTCGGAGATTTCAAATGTCCATAGAAAATTTACACGACATCAAAAATAATCTAAGGTTCATCGTTATCGCCATCACTGCTGTCATTGCCACTGTTTTTATAGTGGCCTCGTACTATGTTGTCCAACCAGGACATCGGGGTGTTCTTGTCACATTAGGTAAAGTTTCACCAAATTTCGCCCCTGAGGGGCCGGGCTTTAAAATACCTTTTATGACTAGCGTGGTTCCCGTCTCGATCCGTCAGCAAACCAAAACGCTTCGGACAGAGTGCTATTCTTCTGATCTGCAACAAATCACGGTTGAGCTTAGGGTTCTTTACCGGATACCGGAAGCATCAGTCGTAAAAATCTTCCAAGACTTTGCAGGTGACCCATTCGACAGTTTGATTGCTCCAAGGATATCCGAAGCCGTGAAGGAAGTCACAGCCCAACAAAGTGCCGAACAAGTTGTCAAGAAACGTGAAGAGATCAAGGCAAAGGCATTGAGCGGCGGAAGGGCAAAAATCAGCGACATTCTTGTCGTGGAGGATCTCGTAATCCAAGATGTCTCTTTGTCCAAAGAGCTAGAAGCTGCTATTGAATCAAAAATGGTACAGGAGCAAGAGGCTGCCAAAGCAAAATTCACGCAGCAGAAAGCTGAAATTGAAGCGAATACGGCGATTATCAAAGCAAAAGGTGAGGCCGAGGCCATCCGCATTCGCGGACGCGCGCTCCAAGACAGCCCAGGACTTGTACAATTGCAGATCGTCGAAAAATGGAACGGCATTAGTCCTCTGGTCGTCGGTCCAGGTCATGGTGCCAACATTTTGCTGCCAATTGACTCGAAGAAGTAGGTCCCATCAGGCGGAATATCACATGGAGGTACCATCACGGTGGGCCCGAAGAGTCTTCTGATCCGGGCGATTTGAAGACCGACACAGGAGAATTGGTGGCGATCATTGATGCCTCGCTCACCGTCACCAGAAATGGGGACGGCGCCCATTTTCAGAACTGTATGGAGGCCTTTATTGATGGTCAGGCACCAGTCAGTTTGGGCTGCAACCGGCCAGCTCCTTACCCCGCGTCGTATGGAGGCGCTAATCTCGTGTCAGCCGTGACAATCAAACTGAAAACGGGTGTTTGTAATGTATTGAAGCTACGAATGTTTAGTCGGCAAAGCCCTGGTGGGGCATCGACTTTGAAGCTGGATACCAACGTGCCTTCTACGGTGTTTTCACCTCAAAATGTGCCGAGCAGAGGCCCTGGATTTTTGATCAGCAAAGTGAGCGATCAATTTACGATTGGTGCTAACGACAACAATGATAACAGATGGGTCGACTTGAACCTGTCGATAAAAGGTGATGGACGTGCCAAATTTACGATGCAAGGCACCAATATTCCTTGTGACTGACATTCATTTGATCGCCAGATCTAGGCCAACTTAGGATTAAAGTATTTTGCGACCTCCGGAATCGGATCGCCTGCCATGATGTCTGCCAGAAGTTTTGCTGAACCATGAGCCCAGCTAAAACCATGACCCGTGAATCCAGCGCAGGTGTAAATTCTAGGACTTGATGTGGGGCCAATAAACGGAAAACCCGTGCGCGATGCGGCCATAATCCCGGCCCACGAGAACTCCCATTCGATGGTTTCTTTGATATCGTAGTGCTGCCGGACAAAATCTTTGAGTCCATCTTCGACGAGAGGATTTGGCATGACGTCGTAGGTTCCGATCTCGCCGCTAGGTGTATGGTTGCGCCAACCGCCAATGATCAAACGGTTGTCTTCCGAGATGAGAGCATATTCATATCCATGATCAAAACTATGGGGATATTTAACCTTAAATGAATGTTTGAGGGGTTTCGATGTGATGATCTGCCCTTTGAATGGATCCACCAATTTTCTTTCCGCAAAGAAGCGCGACACTAACGGTGAATAGGCGTTGGTCGCGAGGACAGCTGCGTCGAATTTGTGGACGCCATATTGGGATGTCACCGCGACGATGTCGCCATGTTCCTCGACACTGGTGACCTGTACGGATGAAACGTAGCGAACCCCTCTGCGCATGACATGTTCAATCAGGCCATTGCGAAATTTAACGGGGTGCGCCTGAGCGCTGCCGGGCTCGAATCTTGCACCCTTGATATTTTTAAAACCGAGAGCCTCAACCTCCGCACGCGGTAAATAGTTGCTTGCAAAACCGTTGCGGCGAAGCAGCTCAATGGATTCTTTAATCTCTCGATCTTCAGTGTCGTCGATGGCAATCACCAGGTAGCCGTCTTGCCGGTAGTCCGCATCAAGTTTGAGTCGTTTGATGGTCTCACGCACCTCGTGACAGATGTCGATGGAAAACCCCCAAATTTTTCGCGCTGTCTCCTCACCGTGAAGGGCTGTGAGCGCCATCATGCTTTCAACGGTGCCATAGAGAATGTGCCCACAATTGCGGTAGGTCGCCGCCTTCTCCTGTTCAAAATCAATGATTGTGAGATCTTCAAATCCTTTTTCTAAGAGCCAATAGGCGGCACTGGCTCCTGCCAGGCCTGAACCGATGATGGCGATGCCGCCATCTTTGGGACTTTCTTTGCTGCCAACAATCGGAGGCACCGTCATCCAATACGCTTGGGTTGAGTCCTTCATGGGTCGTCTCCTGTTCAGCGACTCTGTTCACTGAATCTGTTCACTGAATCTGTTCATTGATTATTGCTGTTGAGTAGGTAGACGCAACCATCTGATTTGTCAAGACTAATGGTTGCATCTCAAAAACTATTTAAGTTTAAACGTGTTTTTACCGATATGACCCCGTCAATGGGTTGGAGCGAATGCGTCTAATTAGAGGAATTTGTCATGAAATTGACCCTTCTGTCATGTCTCGTTCTTGTCACGGTGATGTCGTGCAAAACCAGTGATTTTAGAGGTGGTACGGACCGGGCAGCCGCACTTCCTCCCATCCAAACGAGATCATTTGTTCAGGATACTCGGGAAGTTCGTCAGCTGCAGGTGCGGCAAGGATCAACTGGCTCCAATGGCAGTGAAAACTACAATGTTACGGCCATGGGGATTGTCGACATTGTTGTGGTCGTCGATACCAGCGGTTCCATGGCTGAAGAGCAGGCGAATCTAGCGCCAAAGCTTTCGGCTCTGATGTCGTCCATCAAAGAGACGGACTGGCGAATTGTCGTCACAACCACAGACCCCGCAGATCGCTGTGGCTATGGTCCCATCGCTAAGGGTGATTTCAATGCCGAGGGGCGGTTTCAGAATTTCGTGAAGGCCGGTATCGGCGGAACAGGGACAGAACGTCCGATTTTAAGAGCTGTTCAGGCATTGAAAGGAAACTGTCTGTTTGGACCCGGTAACTGGGTACGTGCTAACTCGACAGTGGCCGTATTGATTTTGAGTGATGAGGACAATTGCCACATTGACGTGCAGCGTGGTTACGGCTGTGACGGCGAGGCAGATAAAGACGT
>JBILMN010000276.1:0-3181 GCA_044375465.1 Oligoflexales bacterium
GCCGGGAGTATCGACGGTGTTTGTCGTGACAAGGCCAAAGTCTCGCGAGGTGGTGGCTGCACAGATCAGTGACCGGGTTGTGCATCATTATTTGTATGCACTACTGTCCGGTTAATCTCCGAATAATGTACGCTGGTTACAGATCTTGCTCTCCGGAATTTGTGTGGAATTCTTAGCAAACACTGCATTTATAGGGGTTTTCTCGAAAATCATAACGTCGAGAATTTGGAGAATTTCGTAAAGACTTCGCTTCACTTGTAACTCTTGGCGCACAATGGCTACAAGGACATTAACGGAAATCGCAATCCAGAGCTGAGTCTTCACAGCATTCTCTGATGTGCCATAAAAAGCCTTAATTCGTAGGTGTTGCTTGATCCATTTAAAAAAAGTTCAACTTTCCAACGACATTTGTATAGTTTTGCGATGGTCGTGGGCGCGAGTCGAAGGTTCTTTGTTACAAACACAAGTCTGCGAGAATTTTCTTCATCGTAGAAAGAAATTCGTCGCAATTCATCCGTATAAACACCTTTCGTTTTCACTCCCGTTAAGACAATGGATTGATCGCAGCGGACGCCGGTAGATTTATCAACTTCTCGCGAAGTAGTTCTGCGAAAACACATTCCATTTTTTGACCGAACGACAAAAAAAGCACCCTGTGTGTCGAAACGTTTCAGTCTTTCAAAATCGTTGTATACGCGATCCATAATATAAAATGCGCCAGCTTCTGGCATGACGTCGTCCAAAAAATTTACGTCGTGAACCTTGCCGTTAGTAATCCTGATAAAGCTTGGAACGTTGCCTCGCAAATCGATGACGATATGCATCTTTACAGCGGCCTTTGTTCTCCTGAGTTTGGCCCAGGGAAAGAGTTCCAGGCATAGGTCAATAGTTGTTGAATCAAGTGCGTAAGCGGTTACTTTCAAGTTTGCACCCCATTCCTCGTTCGAATGTAAGTGTCGAGCGCGAGCAATTAACACTTGTCCAAAGTCAGCATAAATTCGCCAATCACGACTCTCATTGGCATCGGCCAAAGTGCTACGTGACACTTGCCCTCGAATGCCAGAAAGATAAAGTTTTTTGTGGGCCACGCGGAAGCACGTTTCGAGATCTCGCAAACTCTCTCGGTGTGTCAGCTGAGCGAAGGCCATACTGAGAAATTGATCAAAGCAGGAAAATGATCTGACTCGATGATCACCATCGTAGCGTTGCACGCATTTGTTAAATTCATAAACCGGTAAAAATTCCATTAGCTGCGCAAATATGGTCCGTCCGCTCACCGCTCCTCCTGATTGGCAATGGCTATTTAGCCAAAACAGGAGCATATGCGAACAGTGATCGAAAAATAGTCAAATGACTTGGAGCTGCTGATGGACAGGGCGTCTAAGTGGTGAGCTCGATTTTAACCGGACAGTAGTGATAGGGGATGCCTTTTTTCTCGGATCTTGAGGTCCTTCCATGCGTTCACGACGTCGAGCGAATCGACGGGTCCGAGCCACTGTGAGGCAATCCAGGGCCGAGCATTATAAATGGGTCAGTAGAAAGTCGCGTAGCTGCGACAGGCTTAGGTGCTTCGCGTTTGGAGGATCCATTCCACCATCAAAGCTCACGACAATATGCTGAAGAGCCTTAATCTTTAGGGCGGATTCTGGCGGATCATACGACTGCGCCTCGCGCGAAGAAAGCTTACATTCGATGGCAAAAGTATTTGACGCATTATGAACTATAAAATCAATTTCTTGGCGTTCTTTAGTGCGATAATGCGAAATCTCCCACGAACGCAGATGATTATCACGTGTTTTGATAATTTCATTCAAAACAATATTCTCAAACAAGAATCCGATTCCGGGGCTCACCAATACTTGTTCTATCGTTGACCAACCCTGTAAACGGGTCGCAATGGCGGTGTCGGCGAAGTAAACTTTGGGGGATTTTATCAGTCTCGTGGTGAGGGACGTAGCCCACGCGGGGATAACGTAAATGTACATCATGCGCTCGACAAAACTTAGCCACTCATGAATGGTGACGGATCGCACCCCCGCGTCCTTAGCCACCTCACTGGCGACATACATTCCACCGATTCTCGCTGCTGTAAGACGAAGGAAACGGGTAAATTCCGCGACTTTCAAAATGCTGGTCGTTCTGACAATATCCTTAATCAGCGTCGTATCTATATGGTCATTGAGATAGCTTAACCAAGGTGAGTCATGATTGATCCAAAGCTCGGGCCATCCGCCTCGAAAAAGCATATCTTCGATGGTCGGATGAAACCCCGCCTCACGAAGCTCCCATTGACTCAAAGTATGAAGGCGAAAATAGCTGGCGCGACCGGTTAGTGATTCCGAAACCTCCCGGTCCATAAGAATGCGATTTGATCCCGTTAACCAGTACAATGGCTCTCGAGATGGGCGCCCGACGCGTAAATTGGTTTTATGGTCGTCGATACGCCTTTTTATTTCTGGAAATACGCTCGGAGCATACTGAGCTTCATCAATAATCAATGAGTCGCCCAACTGATCAAGAAATAGTTTGGCGTCTCGCGTAGCCAAGTCACGGAAGTTAATATCGTCAAAGCTGATGTATCTTGCCGACGCCGGACGAAGGTGCATCAAAAGACTTGACTTGCCACACTGGCGTGGCCCGATCAGAACCCGTGATGGTTGATCGCCTTTGGCCGCCCATTTTTCTTCAATTTCTCTTTTAATA
Source organism: Oligoflexales bacterium (assembly GCA_044375465.1). Lineage (GTDB taxonomy): Bacteria > Bdellovibrionota_B > Oligoflexia > Oligoflexales > RGVZ01 > CAMDKS01. The sequence goes on from JBILMN010000276.1 coordinate 2,704, forward strand.
TGCATATTTGTCCATTTTAAGTTATCAGCTTAATTTGGTCAAGAAAGCCATTGAGGCGACCGTACGGCAACCAGTTCAGCGAGCGGTTAATTAGTAAACGGCTAACGGCCTTCGGGTCGTGGGAATCCGGTATAATCACTCGTTATCAATAGATAAGTTTATATAAATAATCCCTAAAGTTATGCGCCTTCCCTGCCGATCCCCAGTAAGAAGAAAGAGGGAGGGCTTCAGCCATGGCTCGCAACGTCACCACCGATGCGCAATCTGGCTTCCATCTGATTGGGGTCTTGGCACTCATGATGACTCTGACCAACTTTGGCTGTGAGTCAAAGATTGAAGTGGAGAAGATCGACGCGGTCAAAACGTCAGCCTCAGCGACGATGCTCAAACCGATCACGGCCATGCCAGGAGACGTAGTGACCATCACCGGTAGCGGCTTTAAATCAGATCGCCAAAAAAACTTCGTCAAGATCACAAA